>JAGAUH010000080.1 GCA_017620875.1 Clostridia bacterium | reverse complement strand
GAAAGATTATAATAACGAAGTACTAAAAACGGAAAGTGTAGAATATGGTGTAACGCCAAGTTTTGGTACTAACCCTACCAGAGATGCTACGGCAGAATACACTTATACTTTTAAAGGTTGGACACCTAATTTAGAAACCGTAACTAAAGACGCTATTTATACCGCTACTTATACAGAAACTAAAAACACTTATACTATTAAGTTTATTGTAAACGGACAAGTAGCTCAACAAGAAACTCTTGCTTATGGCACTGCGATTTCTTATAAACAAACAACCCCTACTAAAGCACCTACTAGCGAATACACTTATACCTTTAGCGGTTGGGCTTTAACAGAAAACGGCGAAGTTGTTGATAGTTTAGGAACGGTTAGTGGCGATATAACTTTATACGCTATATTTACCGCAACTCAAATTCCTGTTTCTTCTAGCAGTTCTAGTACGCCAAGTTCTTCTAGTAGTTCTACCAAACCAAGTAGTTCTTCTAAGGTAGAATCTTCTAGCAGTTCTAACGCACCAAGTTCTTCTAGTAGCAACGAAATTATATCTAGCGAAAATAGTAGTTATAGCAAAGAAGAGAGTAGCATAAGTTCGGCTATAAGTTCTTCTAGCACGCAAAATAATAGTTCTAGTGCGCCAATTAGTTCTAACAGCGCTAGACCTACTACCCGCCCTACAAGTGGTGGTTGTGGTGCTAACTTTGGCTCTACTTTAAGCATTATATCTTTACTTTTAGTTGTTGGCTCTATAGTGTTTATCACAAAGAAAAAACGTAACTAAAACTTTTAACTAAACAATTTAGCCCTTAAAGAAAATTTCTTTAAGGGCTATTTTATATTATGCTCTACTAAATAATAGTACTAAATACAATTTATAAGGTATAGTTATATATAATACGACTTATTAAAAACTAAAGCACTTACTTAAAGGGGTAAGTGCTTTACAATTGTATAAATGATAAATAATTTAAACGCTCTAGAAACAAGTTATACGAGACTAGACAAAGTTAAAGGTTTAAACTAACCTTATTTGTTGTAAAAGTCTTTAACTTTGGCAGTAACAAAGTAGAACGATTATTTAAGTTGATTTTTTATTGCTAATAAAGTTTCTTTAGAAATGTGAATCATCCCCATCTTGCATTGGTCTAATAGTAATATCGTTTGATTTATTTGGTAAAATACCAATTTCACGTGTCATATACTCATAAAAACCATTGTATTCTTGCTCGGTTAAAACGTTGGGATAAGTTAAGATTTTTAGTTCTAAATCTTCATCTCCTAAATGATATTTGGCTTGAATATGATAGTATGGATTAATTAAAAATCCATTGCGATTATAAAACCTATATCTCCTTGTAGTTAATTCGTCTACAGGAGGTTCTATTTCCAAAATAATAGTCTTATTTCTGGCTTTTAATAGAGTTAAGGCTTTTTCTCCATATCCATTACCCCTTACTTCTGGCAAGGTAGTAAAATGCTCTAAAAAAATAAAATTATCATGCTCCCAATAAAGCATAACCCCTAAAAATCTACCATTATCCATTATCAAATCGAAATGATATGCT
>JAGAUH010000079.1 GCA_017620875.1 Clostridia bacterium | reverse complement strand
TACGCTAAAAAGCAAGAAGACGCTTCTTTAGAAATATACAAGTATCTTGGGGATATAAACTTAAACTCTCCAAACCAACTTTCCGAAGCGTTATTTATAAAACTAGGCTTAAAAGGTGGCAAAAAACTAAAAAGGGGTGGTTATTCCGTTTCGGCGGAAATTTTAGAAAAAATAAAAGACCAACACCCCGTTATCAATTTAATATTAGAATATCGTAAAATACAAAAATTAAAAAGCACTTATATAGACGGTATGGTTGGCTACGCTAAAGGCGAAGGTAATTTAGTTAAAACCACTTTTAACCAAGCGCTTACTTCTACGGGTAGGTTATCTTCTAGCGAACCTAATTTGCAAAATATACCTATTAGGAGCGAAGAAGGTAAAGAAATAAGAAAAATGTTTATCTCTCGTTTTCAAAACGGATATATAGTTAGTGCGGACTATTCTCAAATAGAGTTAAGACTTCTTGCGGATTTTAGCAACTGCACACACTTAATAGAGGCGTTTAGCAGGGGGGAAGATATACACTCGGTTACTGCAAGTCAAGTGTTTAAAGTTCCGCTACAACAAGTTACTAGCGAGCAAAGAAGAAATGCAAAAGCCGTAAACTTTGGTATAATTTACGGTATGAGTGCTTTTGGTTTGTCGGAACAACTTGGCATATCCCCAAAACAAGCCGCCGACTATATAGAAGCCTATTTTGACACCTATCCGGAAATTAAAACTTATATGGATAGCAACGTTGCTTTTGCTAAGCAAACGGGTTACGCAATAACAAAACTTGGTAGGCGTAGATATATAAAAGAAATTAATAGTTCCGACCATAACCTTAGGGGCTTTGGTGAAAGGGTTGCTATGAATATGCCACTACAAGGCTCTGCCGCAGACATAATTAAACTTGCAATGATAAAAGTAGATGCCGAAATTAAAAGGTTAAATCTTAAAAGCAAACTAATTTTACAAATCCACGACGAATTGGTAATAGATGCCCCAGAGGAAGAAAGAGAAATTGCCGAAAAAATATTAAAAGAACAAATGGAAAGTATTTCGCTAGAAAAGGTAAAACTACAAGTAGAAAGCGTTAGCGGAAAAACTTGGTACGAGGCAAAATGAGTAAACTAATTGCAATCACGGGTAAAATGGGTTGTGGCAAAAGCCTAGTTTTAAATATTTTTAGCAAAAAGGGTTATAAAGTTTTATCGGCGGATAAAATTTATCACGAACTATTATTAAATCAAGATTTTGTAAAAGAGATATCCCTTGCCGTTGGGGTAGAGCCCCTTTACGTAAACGGAAAAGCAACGCTAGATAAAGTTAAAGTTTCTAAAGTGGTTTTTTCGGATAAAGAAAAACTAGAAATTTTAAATAAGATAACGCACCCAAAAATTATGCAAGAAATGTTAAATCGTGCAAATGGGTTTGGTGGAGTTGTCTTTTGCGAAGTTCCGCTTTTGCAAGGTAGCGGATACGAAAATAGTTTTAGCGTGGTTATAGAAGTAAAAAGGCAAGAAAATTTATCTAGTTTAGATGCAAGCAAAAGGGATAATATTTTGCAAACGGAAGTACAAAAAAGGCAAAAATTTCAACCCGAGTACGAAAATTTAAGCGGAATTACACATATTATTATATATAATAACGGCTCTATAATAGAGTTGGAGCAAAAGGTGTCCGCAATTGAAAATAAAATTTTTTAGTATTTTTTTA
>JAGAUH010000009.1 GCA_017620875.1 Clostridia bacterium | reverse complement strand
TTGGTCTTTATATTTTTTACTCCCCTTAAATAGAAACGGGTAAAATTGCATAGTTGCAAGTTATACGCGAAAGGCGAGTACCAACAAAGGCGTGTACGTCTGTACATAACTGCAGTTAGACGGAGCCTGACAAAGTAGAACGTAGTAAATATACGATTTTACTTTACGCAGTATTGCGTATGTTATAGGAAGTTTATTTTGTTAGGGTTACCGATAACACTCCATTATCCACCACCATTTCGTCCGCCCTAAAGGTACGAGTATCTTGGTCTTTTACGGGTTCGCCAATATCTCTTGCGTGGTAAATGCAATAATATTTGCCGTTATCTACTATAACGCTATTATGCCCAGAACCCTCTAGATATTCGTTTTTGCAAACTAGCGGTTTATAAGTGTTATCGTCCGGATATTTTTTAAAGTTTAATTTTCTTAAATCGTCGGTTTCGCCTTTAGCAACCGAATATCCGATAAAATAAGTTTCTTTTTCGTAAGCGGAACCACTATACATAACGTAGTGATAATCACCTTCTTTAAAATAAAATGCACCTTCGATAGTGTGCCAATGTTGACCAACTTTAAACCTATCCTTTTGGAAAATTTCTTCGTCTAAAGAAGAAACTACTACTCTAACAGGCTTACCTTCTACCGTGAAAGGATCTACCATTTTATCTAGCATAATAAAAGTGCCTGCTCTAACGCTATCGTAATCGTTATTGCAATAGAAAATATATAAGCCCGTATCGTCTTTAATAACGTGAGCATCTATACTAAACGGCTCTAAAAGTTCGCACTTAAACTCAAACGGTCCTTCTGGCGAGGTAGAAGTAGCAACTTTTATGCGGTGAGAGTGAACGTCGTCGTTGCCAACGTATCTTGTAGAATAGTACATATAAAACACGCCGTCTAACTCTATAACGGATGGCGCCCAATAACTAACTTCGCATTCTCTACTATAACAAAAACCTAAAAATTCCCATTCGCCAAACAAAGAAGAACTTTTGTATAACTGAACTCCCTTTTCATGAGTGGCATAAACGTAATAATTGCCGTTAGCCTTTATCATATAAGGATCTGCTTGACCTAAAGGTGCGTTGTCTTGTGGTTTTCTGTGATACAACTTCATATAAAATCTCCAAATAAGCGTTTTTTATTTTGGCAAAGTGCCTACCTTATTATTATACAAAAAAACGAATAATATTGCAATAGAAATAAAAAAATCGCATTTAAAAAATGCGATTTTTTTAATTAGTTGTTTTCTAACCATGCTTGAACTTTATCTTTAGAAAGTCTAGTAATGGTTTCTGTTGGATATTTACTTTCTGCTCCGCCAATTCCGTAAATAAAGTAGTTTCCCTTTGGAGTTTGGTATAAAACTTCTTCGTAACCGGCAGGATCACCATAATATCCGTGAGCAGCTCTCTTAATTTCCGTAGCTGTAGCAGTATCGTAAATAACTTTACAAATAGTCTTCTTCATTAATGGTTCTCCTTATTTATTTTGTTTTATAGACAAAGGTTATCAAAAATTTAGTTGTTTGTCAACCAAAAACACCCCTAGAAACGCTTTTTTATAAGGGATTTTGCATTTTTTTGCGTATTTTTTCCGTTTTAGCAATAAATATCTGCTTTTTATTAGTTTTCGGCGGAAATCTCTTGTTGTTTATCTTCTATAACCTTTTTAAACGCCCTAGAAGAAAATACTAACACCCCTACTATTATAACTAGCGAAATATCTACGAAAACGAAAGTATTATATATTAAAGAATAAGTTAAAACACTTTGTCCGCTAGGAGCGTAAGCGCCAAAGGCAAACACACCGCTTAAAACGTGGCTAATATATCTTAATAGTCCGCAAATTACACCGCCAATAGCAAATTTAATTTGTTGTAAATTATTTAAGAAATTAAAATCTTTTAGTAAGCCTACGAATCCTACCATACTAAACGCAAGCGGATAATCTAAAATAAACTGAGCGGGATGGATAATAAACGGATCTTGTATGGCTTGTAATAGTCCGTAAATTGCACCTACTAAAACACCCTTTTTACAACCGTAAACGTAAGCAAAAATCATAATAGGTAGCATAGACACTAGCGTTATAGAACCACCTTGTGGCATTTCCCAAAGTTTAATATAACTAAGCACGAAACTAATTGCGATAGTAATACCTGCAAAGGCAATTGCCCTTGTGTTAAAGCCTTTTTTATCTTTTCTACCAAACATGAAAGCGCATACGATAACTATTGCAACCAACGCTACCGCGCCGACGTATAGCCCAACGTTGTTTAGTTTTTCCGAATAATATCCGTCGTTAGAAATATTTTTTGAGTAGTAAATAGAAATGGTCGTTAAACTAATAATTACCATTACACCAAAAACAGAGCCTAATATTATACTTAAAAGTTTTTTAGCCTTTGCATTTTTAACGATTACTAAAAGCACCGCGGTTATTAGCGCAAAACTTAGCGTTATCACAAGCGGAACGAACACTAGTTTTATTATTTGTAAATTTACCCAATTATCTTCTAAATAAGCCGTATCGTACTTTTTAGAAATTTCTAACGAGAGTAAAAATATTCCTAAAAGTAGCGAATATAACAACAAGCAAAGTCCTTCTATTTTAAGTAGTTTTATCGTAAAAGATTTATCTACGAAAATAGAAACGATAATGCTAATAAGAGCCAAACTAAAAATAGCAATAGTTATCCATTTAGCGAAAGGCTCTACTTTGTCTATTAAATAGACTGCCAACAAATTTTGCATACATTCCTCCTTTTTCCGCTAAAAAGCCCCATAGAAAAACGCTACGGGGATTAAGACAACTAAAAAATAAAAACACCCCAAAAGAAACTTTTGGGGGTATAGTTTTAGTTTAAACTCTGTTCCATTCAAGCATTATCTTGGCAGGTTCAAAGGGTATAATCTCAGCCTATTACAGCACCCCTCAGCGGTTATTTAATTTTGAGCAAAGTATAACACCATAATTTTTAAAAATCAAGCGTTTTTACAAAGTTTTTTAAAATTTTTAAAGTTCTACAAGTTCGAATAATTGCATTAAACCTAATAATCCTGTAAGGATTAAACCACCTAGCATACACCAACCAATGCTAACTAGCCCAGAAAGAGAAAGTACCATTGCTACGATTTGCACGCTCCAACCAAGTACGGTTGATAACTTTTTTAATAAGTTTGCCCTTTTTGTTACCCTAACGGTTTTAGGTATTGCCCTAATTTCGTCTTTATTGTAAGAAAATAATTCTTGGTTATTAATACTAGCGTTTTGCTCGGTGATAAGTAGGCTATCTTTTACTAAATTTTCGTATTCTTCTCCGCTAGTTGCGTTTAGTCTATTTTTTAACTTTAAATTATCGCAAGTGTCGTTTAAAGTATCGCTATCGCCTATTGCGGTTTGACTTAATACGCCCAAATCTTTTAATTCTCTAAGCATACCGTAAGCATCTTGCTTAATGCCGTCGGAAGATAAAAATACCCCTTCCGTATAAACGAATCCCTTTACTTTTAAGAAACTTTTTATTGCTTTTAAGTTTGTAAAGGTAATATTTTTATTTAACTTGTAAATAAGTAGTTCTTGCCTTGCCCCACACCAAAAGTTTACTAATGGGAAAGAAAATGCAAGTATAGTAACGGCTTTAACCGAGTCGAAAACAAGTCCGTTTAAATAGTACTCCGCAAATGCAGGTTTTATAAAAATATATAATAAAGACGCTATTGCAAGACAAATATAAACTATACTTTCTTTTTTGCCAAGCCCTTTTTTGTCGGCTTGCTCTAAAATAGATTTTTGCAAATCTTTTTTATCTTTTAAGCCACTGCTTTCAAAACTCTCTAGGGTTTTTACCACTAAAGTTTGTTTTTTTGCAATTTGGTCGCCATAATATAATATATCGCCACAAGATAGAGTTTCTACTTGACCGCTTGCCCTTTTAACTTCTGCTTGACCATCGGTAATTTCGCATTTTAAAAATACTTTACCGCTATAATTTAAAAGTTGATTTTCTTGTACACTCTCTAGTTCGATTTCTTGCCCGTCTGCCGTTTCTAAATTAGCAACGTAACATAGTTCGTAGTTTTTTTGACGGAAAATGCTAATAATTGCCATTGATATAACTTTTATAACGCCAAAACCACAAGCAAGCATAAACGCAAAACCTATTTGGTTTAGTAGTTATAAAATTATAATACTTAAACACACGACCACGTTATCGGTGATTTTCTTTTTAAAAATATCGGTTAGCGTATCGTAAAAAATTTCGTAGGAAGCAAGCACTAAAGTTATTGCCGTAACAACCCAAATATCCGAAAAGATTAAATAGAAAATAACCGCAAGAACAATTTGCGCAAGCCTAAAAGTATAATCTGGCAGTTTAAAAAGTTTACCCTTTTTCTTTTTGTCTAAATTTTCTTGAACTTTTGTTTCTTCTGCCTTTGACTCTGTAGCGTCTTCTTTTATAGCCAAAGGTTTTTCGTCTTCGAAAGAGATATCTATATTTTCTTGTTGCAATATGCTGTCTACTTGCACGAAAATATCGTATTCGCTAATATTTTTTTCTAGATTGTAACAAAGTTTAACCTTGTCGTTATCTAAGATAATATCAAGTTCTTTTATGCCTTGTATTTGCAATAATTTTTCTTTTAATTCCGAAAATTTTTCTTGCTCTAAATTTTGCAAAATATAATTATAATCCATTTGTTTTAACTCCTTAAAAAGTCCATTTTCCATTTTTAAAAATCTCTATTTTTTCTCCGCTAAAAGTAGTTGCAACAATACTTAAATCTTTTGTACCAACCATAAAATCTACGTGAGAATCGCTTTTGTTTAAACCAACCTTTAACAATTCTTCTTCCGACGTATTATTGCCGTTTTTATAGCAAGAAGAAAAACTTTTACCAAGCGCAAAGTGGCAAGATGCGTTTTCGTCAAAAAGAGTTTCGTAAAAAAGCACGCCGGACTGCCTTATTGGTGAAGAATAGTCAACCAAAGCAATTTCGCCAAGTCTTTTCATACCGTCGTCTATGCTAAAAATACTCTCTA
>JAGAUH010000078.1 GCA_017620875.1 Clostridia bacterium | reverse complement strand
TCCGGTGGTTGTGGCGGTAGCATTTCCGCTAGCGGAATAACCTTTATACTTGCTTTACTTGCAATTGGCTTTATAGTATACAAAAAGCGTAAGGCGTAAAAGTAAACAAAACAAAAAAATTAGCACTTGCTTAGGCAGGTGCTTTTTTTTGATATAAAAGAAAGAGCACGCGATAGTCGCGTGGTACAGTAAAGGTTTACCGATGAGCAAAAAGTCATAATTATTAAAAAACGAAAAAGGTAAAAGAGTATATATACTTTAAGTCATTCTCACGGCTTGCCGTGGGAATCTTTTTTCAACATTGTGTCATTCTCACGCAGTATTAGTATTTTATATATATCGTCATTCTCACGATAGTGGGAATCTTTTATGCGGTAGCAAAAACAATATATAGTTGCCTAGGGGCAAAGATACCCGTGCAAGCACGAGTATGACAATAAGGGTATTAAAAAATTAATATATTTAAGATACCCGAAAAAGTCGAGTATGACAAAATAAAAAAGCAAAAACATATAAAAATATAAAAAAGAATAAAAATGCTAAAAAACAACTTGCATACAAGTAGCAAGTAAAGAAACGCGTTGCTATTAGGCTAATAAAAAGAGTATATATGTACTAGGCTAAAAAGCAAGGGCTATGCCCGAAAAGTAAAAATCTCTCGATAGTCGGGTGGAGGGTTATTGCGTTAATATTTTTAATGGGTTTATATCGTTTTTAACTATAATTTAAAATTATTTAATTATGGCTTTTAGTAAAATATCTTGTGGATAGTCGCCAAAACTTTTTCCAAACAGGTTAAATCCGCCTTGGTTTACAATACCGTCTTTATTGCCGAGAGTAAAGGTTAGTTTGTTGCCTTGCTCTAATTTTAAATTTTTAATATTTACTTTTTTATTTACTAAATCGCCGTTTAAAAACACTCCGTTTTCGTTTATTTTTATGGTTACGAGTTGACCGTATTGGGTAGGGGATTCTTGTAAATGCCACCAATCTGGGTTGAGTTTGCCGTGTCTGTCGCCAAAGTCTCCAGGACAGGTGTAGGTGCAAAGCTCTTTATCGTTTATCCAAAAGGTGACGTCGCTTTTAAAATGGTTGTCGTAGTTTATGGCTTCCGAGCAAATTTCTAAACTAAGTTCTATCTCTTCGCAAGCGTTGTTTTTTGCAAAATCGTTGGCAAAAGCGTATTTTAAAAAACCTTTATTTGCCCAAATAAGTTCCGCTAAATATCTTTCGTTTCTATAAACGCTATCCCACCTATTTATATATACTCGTTCTGTAGTGGCAAAAGAGCAGTCAAAATCGGTAGAGCAGTCTATAAAAGTTCCTACCCCGCAAGTTAGTTCTATTTGCTTTTTTCGTTCTTTTATTTGTTGCGGTTGTTCTATTTTTAAATTAAAGTTTCTTAGCACTTTATAACAGGTTCTTACGTCGCCTTTTTGCGCTGGGGTAAGAGATACGTCTATTAGTCCTGCATTTGCTAAAATTTCGGTGTGATAAACTACGCTAGTAATTGCAAGGTTGTTTTCTTGCGCTAGTTGTGGTATGGTTTTGTTTTCTTTTTGTAATTGGTTTAAAATTTGCAATCTCGTTTCGTTAGATAACGCGTAGCATACCTTTGCAATAATAGGTAAGTCTTTTGGGCTAGACAAATCTAGTTCGGCAACTTCGTTTTTAAAAAATCTTGGTTTTAATTCCATACAAACTCCAAAGCAAACTATAACTATTGTTTGCTTATTAAAAATTAAATAAAAAATAAGTCTTGTTATTGGTAAAAATATGTGATATAGTTATAGTATAATTATAAGGTAAAACAAAAATAAAATCAATGGAGAAATAAAAAATGGCTAAAATATTTAAAAAATTTATAATTTTTGCTTGTATTTTTGTGTTTTTTGGCGTTTTTGGTTGTAACAGAAATTCGGCAAATACAAATTCTTCTAGCAAACAAAGTTTATCTTCTTCTCAGCAAGAACAATCTGTTAGTTCGGCAAGTTCTTCTTTGTCGACAAGTGGTTTAAGTAGCGAACAAACAAGTTTTACTAGTCAAGAACTTTCTAGTTTAGTTTCTAGTTCTAGCAATAATACAAGCGTAAGTAGTTCTAGCGTTTCTAGTAATGTCCAAAGTAGTTCTAGTGTTTCTAGTAGCACCCCAAGTAGTTCTGCTAGTAGTTACGTTAAGCCAAGTTCTACTATAAGTAATTCTTCTAGTTCGGCTAATTCTTCTTATTCTTCTAGTTCTAATAATTCATCTAATACGGAGGAGCCTATTATGACAAATCAAACCCCAGATTATGCGGAAATGTGGAGACCGCAATATCACTATTCGGCAAAGCAAAGTTGGGTAAATGATCCTAACGGACTTGTAT
>JAGAUH010000077.1 GCA_017620875.1 Clostridia bacterium | reverse complement strand
TACAAACGTATTCAGATTTTACTACTCCGTTTTCACCAACAACTTTAACTTTTTGTACGTTAGCGTTATATAAACGAGGAGTTTTACGGTTAGAGTGACTTACTAAATTTCCTGATAATTTACCTTTTCCGCAAACACTGCAAACTTTTGACATAAAATTCACCTCCACGAGAATTTCTAATTGTTTATAGTTTATCACTTTTAATGCAAAAAATCAACGATTTTTATACCATTTTTAATTATTTTTAAAAAAAATAAAAAAGATATAAAAAAATCTTAAGTAAAGTCTTGCAAAAATTTTAAATATAAGTTAAAATGTATATGTAAGACTATAATAAGGAGAAAATTTATGTCGGTAAACACATCTAATATTTATGGCAAAATTTCAATTTCTGACAAGGCAATCGCAAAGCTTGTCTCTCACGCATGTTTTGAGAGTTATGGCGTTGTGGGGTTAGATTCGTACCGATTTAAAGATAGTCTTACAGAGCTTTTCCGTAAAAAGAATTCAACAAAGGGTGTAAGAATTACCACCGTTGGAGATAGAATATATATAACGTTATCTATTATAATAAAGTTTGGCGTATCCATTTCTGCCGTTGCAGACTCACTAAAAGAGGCTGTTAAGTATAAAGTAGAAAAATTTACAGGTATGATAGTTGATACAATAGACGTTAATATAATCGGCGTTAAGCTCTGAGCATAAATCGGAGGAAAAATAAAATATGTTAAAGACGATTAACGGTGCAATGTTATCTAAAATGATGACTATGGCATCAAAATTGTTAGATATAAATAGAGATAGAATATACGCGATGAACGTTTTCCCCGTTCCAGATGGAGATACGGGTACAAATATGTCGCTAACTATGCAATCGGCTGTAAAAGAATTAAGAGGAGTTGATTCTAACAGAATTTCTGAGATGACAGACGCAATTTCTAGGGGTGCTCTAAGGGGTGCAAGAGGAAATTCGGGCGTTATATTATCTCAGGTTTTATCTGGACTTTGTAAAAAAATTAGAGATGCAGAAGAGATAGATACTAAAACTTTTGCAAAGGCTTTAAAAAATGCTACCGAGGTTGCATATTCTGCCGTTTCTAAACCTAAAGAAGGTACAATGCTAACGGTTATAAGATGCATTAGCGAAGAAGCGCAAAAAACTAAAGTTAAAAATTTCGAAGCATTTTTCGAAAATATTATAGTTGCAGGTGATAAAGCGCTTGCAAGCACCCCAGAACTTTTACCTGTTCTTAAAAAAGCAGGCGTTGTAGACTCTGGTGGTATGGGTATAATGACCGTATTTAAGGCAATGAATATGGCAATCAAAGGGGAAGAAATCTCCGGAGACTTCCAAGAGGAAGAAGAAAAGCCTGTTGACGTCTCTTCAGACGATCATCACGCAGACATTTTCAATCTTGGTGCTATCGAATTTGGCTATTGTACCGAATTTTTTATTATAAATCTTAAAAGAAGAACGACTATGGCGGATATCGATAAACTAAGAGAGTATCTTATGAGTATCGGTGATAGCGTTATAGTTGTAGGTGACTTATCTTTTGTAAAAGTTCACGTTCATACCAACGAACCGGGTAAAGCGTTAACCCACGCATTAGCACTAGGCGAAGTTGATAAAATTAAAATTGAAAATATGTTAGAAGAAAATAGAGAACTTCTTCGTAAATACGAGGCAGAACGTAAACCTATGGGTATGCTTGCAATTTCTCAAGGTGACGGTTTAACTAGCATATTTAAAGATTTGCTTGTAGATAGGGTAATAGAAGGTGGACAAACCATGAACCCTAGTGCAAGTGATATAGCAGATGCCGCAAGCAGAATAAATGCGGAAAACGTTTTCGTGTTCCCTAACAATAAAAATATTATTCTTGCAGCAGAACAGTCAAAACAACTTGTAGAAAACAAAAAAATCCACGTAGTACCTACAAAAAACGTGCCTCAAGGTTTCGTGTCTGCGCTATGTTTCGATCCGGAAGCCCCTGCAGAAGAAAACTTAATTAATATGATACACGCTATGGATACGGTAACCGTTGGTCAAGTAACGTACGCAGTAAGAACAACCAATATAGATGGTT
>JAGAUH010000076.1 GCA_017620875.1 Clostridia bacterium | reverse complement strand
TATATTATAATAAGGACAATAAGTATAACCATTTTCGTAAACGCAGAGTATAGGATAAAAATTGCCTAAATTTATAGTATCTATATCGCTAGATAGCCTATGACAAAAGTTTGACAAAGTTACTTTAAAATTTATATACACGTTTACCCTTTGCCCCTTTTTAGCATTTAGATATACGCGTAAAAGTGCGTTATTTTCTACAAGTTCGTAAGCGACGAATTTAGAAGAATTTACCGCCATAATTTGCATATCGCCATAATTTTTTACGGTTGGCAAATATTCTTGCTCTACCGCAAAAAAGGTTGCGTTTTCTTTATAGGCTACGCCAAACAAGTTAAAATCTACAAAGCCGTTAGTTGCAAGGGTAAGTTCTACCTGCATTTCGCCGTATAAAATATTTTCTTTTAAATTTAACTGCATATTATATTTTGTCGTGTTATCTACCCTTTTACAACCGCTAGTTATAGGCAAAAACAACGTACATAAAAAAACCAAAAATATTTTTTTCATAAAAAACCCTTTAATATCATTGTATTAAAGGGCAAAAATTTTATTACTTTTTTATGGCTAAAATACAATTAGTATTTAAGCCTAGTTTTTTTTAACTTTATTTATTATCTTCCGTCATAATATAATCCATAGGGTTTACTTTTTCGTTGTTTTTTAACACTTCGAAATGTAGGTGCGCTCCGTCTTTATACTCTTGCCTATTAGCGGTAGAAATAACGCCAAGTTCTTCCCCTTTATTAACTGTTTGACCAACACTAATATCTTCTGACACGTCTAAAGAAGAATATTTTGTTTTTAAATTGTTTCCGTGGTCGATTGTTATTACCGTACCAAGCAAATAACTAGTTTCTATACTCTCTATAACCCCGTCGTACGCACAAAAAACTTTTGCACCTTCTACACCGGAAATATCAACTGCTAGATGAGCCGAATAAACCCCTAAGGTTTGGTTAAACACGACGGTATCTTGAGTGTATTCTTTAGTTACTTCGCCGTTTTCCACCGGCATAATAAAGGTCAAAACCGTAGGCAAAGAACCACTAGAAGAATTAGAACCACTACTTATACTACCGCTACTTGTAGAACTATTAGAAACCGAATTTGGCTTAAAGGTAGGCGTTACAGAATTAGAATTTCTGCTAGTTAATGCAACCGCACCAATTATTGTTATAGCAAGCACGGCAACGGCAAGTCCCATATAAAATCCGTTTTTCTTTAAAAATGTAATTACTCTTTCTTTTTTACTCATATTTTACTCCTTAAATTTTTATGTACCATTAAAAACTGCCGTATATAATATGCGAACCCACAACCGCCGTATTTTGCCTATAAGCAACCTGTAAATTTACTTTTACCCCACCTATAAGACGATTATAGGGGATTTTATTGCTATAATAATACTCGGTATAAAAATCTTTTCCGCACTCTTTAACAACAAATTTTGCCTTATATTCTTTTAGTATTTTTTCTATTACGCCCTTATCTAATTTAAAACAAACGCTTTCGCCTTGTAGGTTTTTAATTCCCTTTTTTACCGTACTAGCAAGGCTACTATCTACGCTTATAAAATCGGAACTAACGCTAGTGTTTGTATAAAAACAATAAGTGCCGTCCACCCCGCAAAACAAGGGTTTATTATCTTGATAAGCAAAACTTATAAACGAAAATATAAGCAAAACGAAAATAAAATTTTTAAACAAAAAAATAATCCCTCCCATTACGGAAAGGATTATTGACCAACTATTTTTATTTTATACAATATTTTTTTATTTTTTAAATTTTTGTGTTTTCTATACTATTAAGCACTTTTAAAAAATGCTCTGGTAAATCGCAAGAAAATTCCATTTCTTTATTTAACGACGGATGAACAAACCTTAATTTATATGCGTGTAATAACTGCCCCTTTAAATTAAATTTTTGTTTTTTATAACCGTAAACGTCGTCTCCAACTACGGGGTGCATTAAATATTTTGCGTGCACCCTAATCTGGTGCGTTCTACCCGTGTGTAAACTAAACTCTACTAAACTATAATTTTCGTAACGCTGTAAAACTTTATAAAAAGTCTTTGCAATTCTTCCACTGTCGCTTACTTCCATTTTAGTTTTGTCTTTTTTAGACCTATCTATATAAGTTTCTATTTCGCCTTCGTCTTGTTTTACAACGCCTTCTAACAAGGCGATATAAGTTCGTTTACAGGTCTTTTTTTCTATTTGTTCCGCTAGGCTTTTATGTGCAATATCGTTTTTTGCAACCACCAACAGTCCCGAAGTGTTTTTATCTATCCTATGCACGATACCAGGTCTTATAACCCCGTTTATACTACTAAGGCTATCTAGATGATAAAGTAGCGCGTTTACCAAAGTAGGCTCTATATCGTAACTATTGCCCGCGTGCACGGTTAAACCTTGGGGTTTATTTATAACTGCCAAATCTTTATCTTGATAAACTATATCTATATCTATATCTTTAGGCTCTAAATCTAGTTTTGTTGGCTCGGTTTGCAAAAACTCTACGCTATCGCCAATATTTAGTTCGGTTTTATTTTTTGCAGTTTTACCGTTTACCAAAATTTTACCTTCTGAAATAAGCCTTTGGCAAAAAGAACGTGATAGATTAGAAACGTTACTTGCAAACACGTCTAGCCTATCACGTTTTTCTTTTACAATATATATCATTATTCTTCTCTCTTTTTACTTTTAAATATCGCTTCTTTATCTATAAATAAAAAATACACCACAAATAGCACTGCGCCTATGGTTATAAAAACGTCGGCTGGGTTACAATTAAATTGTAAAAAAGACACCCTTAAATCTAATTCTATAAAGTCTCTAACGTAATTTAAGGCAAGCCTATCTATAAAGTTTCCAAGCGTTCCGCCAATGATAAAAGCAACTGCGGTATGAAAACATTTGTTTCTGTTTTTTATTTTTAAAAGTATTACTAGCCCCACTATTAAAATAAGTATAGTCATAATGCAAAATAGCAATTGCGAATATTTCCAATCGGCAAGCATACCGTAAGCCATACCCCTATTTTCCACGTATTTTACACCTAAAAAACTACCCAACACGTTAAAGGAATAACCGTTTTGGGCAAGCATTTTGGTTATTTGGTCCACAACCACGCAACCAACTATTATTGCAGTATATAAAATAACGAAAAACATATTATTCTCCCCTAACTTGTCTAAGCATTTTTTTCTTTAAATCGAATAGCCCGTCGGATAAATCTACCTTATATAAATGCGGTTTATCTAACCTACGATACTCGTCCCAAAACCCAGAAAGCGATTCTTTTGCGTATAAAGCAATTTCTTTTACCGACGGAAGATTATAAATTAATTTTCCGTTTTCTATAACCTTTACGGTAAGTTCTTTTACTTCGTAATTAGTAAAAGTAGTTTTTTTCCAAGTTTCTATTGGATGAAAAACCGTTAAAGGTTTTGCAAAATCTATTTCTTCGCTTCTCAAATGTATTAAATCGGCTTCTGCCTTTTTAGTTTCTTTATCGAAAATACGATATATACCCTTAAAGCCCGGATTAGTAATTTTAACACTGTTGTCGCTAACTTTTATTTTAGGAATTTCTTTTCCGTTTTCTATAACGGCAGAAAGTTTATAAACTCCGCCAAGAGCCGGCATATCGGCGCTAGTAATAAGTTTTGTGCCTATCCCCCAAATATCTATTTTTGCCCCTTGATGTTTAAGCGAAGTTATTAAATATTCGTCCATATCGCCGCTAGCGCATATTTTAGCATTTTCAAACCCTGCCTCGTCTAGCATTTTTCTTGCCATTTTAGATAGGTACGCTATATCTCCGCTATCTAACCTAATACCAAGCGGTTCGTATCCTTTTTGCCTTAATTCTTTAAAGACTTTTATAGTGTTTGGAACACCGCTTTTTAAAGTGTCGTAAG
>JAGAUH010000075.1 GCA_017620875.1 Clostridia bacterium | reverse complement strand
ATATTACAAACATAATTTAAATTTAATTTCTTTATATAACTTTTTAAAAAAATCAACTAAAATATTTTTAAAAAAATTGTCATAAAAGGTTGACATTTTAAAAAATAAATGTTATTATGATTATGCTAACAAGCACTTCTACTTTTGGATTTTATTTTATCCGAGTAGACCTCAGAGATTAGGTTTTAACCTAAAAGCTCCCAACACTTGTGTTGGGAGTGTTTTTTTGTCTTAATATTAATATGCTCCAAAAGTTTATTTAACTTTTGGAGCATGTTTTAAAGTGGTGCTTTATTATCCAAATAAATGTTTTATAGTTTCGTATACGTTTTTAACGCCTTTTAACTCTATTTTATCTTTATATTTTGATAAGGTTTTTAAATTTGAACTAGGTAATATTATTTTTTTAATACCCCTTTTTATGCACTCGTTTACTCTTTTTTCTATTTGAGTTACAGGTCTAATTTCTCCCGTTAAACCAACTTCGCCAAGGATTGCGGTAGTCTTTTCTATTGGGGTTTCTTTTTGGGCGGATGCAACCGCGCATATTATTGCAAGGTCTACGCTAGGCTCGTTTATTTTTATTCCGCCCATTGCGTTAAGGTAACAATCTTGCGTGAAAAGTGGCATATAGGCGCGTTTTTCTAATACTGCAAGCATAACTACTAGTTTATTATAATCTATACCTAGTGGCATACGCCTTGGCATACCAAATATGGTTTTGCAAAGTAAACATTGTAATTCTACTAGCATACACCTGTTACCCGATAGGCTAGGCGTTATTACGCTACCTGCGTTTTTACCTATTTCGTCGGAGATAAAAATACCGCTAGGATCTTCTACGCCAAAAATACCTTTGTCGGTCATTTCAAAAATGCCTATTTCTTGGCTAGAGCCAAATCTGTTTTTTACCGATCGTAATAGTTTATAATTGTCTTGTGGTTCGCCCTCAAAGTAGAGTACCGTATCCATAATATGCTCTAAAACTTTTGGTCCTGCAATAGCGCCTTCTTTAGTTACGTGTCCAATAATAAAAACGGTGGTTTTGCTATTTTTTGCAAATTTCATAAGACGGTTAGCGCATTCTTTAACTTGAGATACGCTACCTATGCTAGAATTTAAGTCTTCGCAATATATTGCTTGTATACTGTCTATAATTAAAAATTCGTATCCGTCGCTAGCGGAAATAATATCGTCCAACTTATTTTCGTGTAGAGCCATAAAGTTAGCGGAAGTATCTATTCTGTCGCAACGCATTTTTAGTTGAGCAACGCTTTCTTCGGCGGAAACGTATAAAACTTTATTGGAGTTTTTGCTTAAATTTATTGCAACTTGGGTTAGTAGGGTGCTTTTACCAATACCTGGGTCACCACCAACTAGTACTAAAGAAGACGGTACTATTCCGCCACCCAAAACTGTATCTAATTCTTTTATACCGCTACTAAATCTAATAGTTTTTTCTTTAACGATGTCCTTTACCAAAATTGGTTTTGGAATAACGGTAGATTTTTTTGTTAGGGTTGGGGCAGAAGTTTCTTCTAGTTCTTCTATTAAAGTTGCAAATTGGTTACAGCCGGGGCATTTGCCAAGCCATTGTGGACTAACGTATCCACATTCCGAACAAACGTATCTTGTTTTTTTAGCCATAGTTATCCTTATTAAAAAGTGGTGTAGTATTTGCTACACCACCAAGTTTTTTAATTTAAATAATGAAAGAATTAAATTTTCTAGAAACAAGTAGTACTAAGTAACTCGTTATTTTTTACAATT
>JAGAUH010000074.1 GCA_017620875.1 Clostridia bacterium | reverse complement strand
TACTAGTCCGCCAACTTTGTTTGCCATATCCATAAGTACTTGCGTACGCTCTCTGGCTTGAGAGTTTTCGTAAGTGGTATCGGTTAGGTTTTCGTCTTGTCCAATATCTTTAAAGTGTACCCTAACGCTATCGGTAATTTTTATCTCTTGTAGTTCTATACCAAACTCATTACATAACCCAAGCGCGTTGTTATAAGTTCTGCCACTTGTACCAAAGCAAGGCATAGTGATACCTAAAATATCTTTAGTATCCTTTTTCATAAGTTTAAAGCACCTAACGGCTACAAGCAATGCAAGAGTACTATCTAACCCACCGCTAATACCAATAACCGCCTTTTTACTATAAGTATGCTCTATCCTACGCTTTAACCCAAGCGCCTGCATAGTTAATATTTGCTCAAACCTTTCTTTTGCAATTTTTTTATCGGTAGGAACAAACGGCGTTTGACTAAATTGCCTAAACTTAACGTTTCCGCTATAACTAAAATCTATATCAATAGTATTTAATTGGTTTAACTCAATAAGGTTTTGTTTAACCCTTTCGTTAATTAAAAATCCCAAATCTATCTCGCTATAAATATCTTGACTATTAAACAAATTGCTTTCGGCAATTATCTTACCCTTTTCGGCAATTATTTTTTTACCGCCAAACACGTTATCGGTACTACTTTCACCAAAGCCCGCATTGTTAAACAAATAACCGCAAACGCCTACGTTACTAGCACTTTTTACAAGATTTTTTCTTACGTTGTCTAGTTCTACAAGTTCTTTACTGCCACATAAATGGACTATTAAATTTGCCCCGTTTTTAGCGTATAAAAGGGTATCTTGTATGCTTTTATATTCGTCGCCAACGATACACGCAACGCATAAACCACCCTTTGCTTTGTAAATATTGTTACCAAAACAAACTTCTCTACCCAAAAAACTAATTTTTGCAGTTTCTACAAATTCGCTTGGAGTAATTCCTAAAATATTACCATTTAATATAGCAACCGCACAAGAATAAACTTTGCCTTTTACTCTTATAGGTGCACCTACAAAAATTAGACTATCATAGTTTTTAGTTTGTGAAACAATTTTTTCTAGTGCTTTTTCGGTAGCGGAAATAATTAGTTCTTGATTTATAAATTCGCCAAGGGTAACCCCCGTTAAACTTAGTTCCGAAAAAGAAATAATATCCGCCCCTTTTAAACTACAATCTTTTATTTTATCGCAAATTGCTTGCGTATTATCTTGTATAGAGCCAAGTTTTATGCTTATACTAGGCAAAGCACACTTTATATAATTATAATTTTTGCTTTTACTTTGCGTGCAAGAAAGTGCGTTTAATAACTTGTTATAATTGTCTAAAGATAATTTTGTTTTGCCACTAAAAATTTTATTAATAGTACCTAGTGGAATACCGCTTTTTTCGGCAAGTTGTACGTTTGTTAAACCATTTTGCTTTTTTAAATCTTTTAAATATAACATATCTTTCATAATTTAATTCCTCTACCAAATATTTTACCACTTTTGGTAATTTATATCAATATATTTTTATATTTTTTAAAAATTAGTTTAAATAAATAAAAAGGATAAAGGGCAAGTTACAACTCACCCTTTAACACTCTTATAAAATTATACCATTTTTTATCTTTTTTTCTTTAGAAATAATAATACCAAACATTAAATAAAAAGGTCGGCAGTTATTTAACCACCGACTTGTTTTTACTTTTTTAATTAAATTACAAATTTGTTATTACAATTGTTCTTTAACTTTTGCTGCTTTACCAGTTCTTTCTCTTAAGTAGTAAAGTTTTGCTCTTCTTACGATACCCTTTCTTACAACTTCTACTTTAGTAATTTTTGGGCTGTGGATAGGGAACGTTCTTTCTACGCCGATACCAAAAGAAATTCTTCTAACGGTAAAACTCTCTCTGATTCCACCATTTTTCTTAGCGATAACAATGCCTTCGAAAACTTGGATTCTTTCTCTTGTTCCTTCTATAACCTTTACTGATACTTTAACTGTATCTCCAACGTTAAAACTAGGAACTTCG
>JAGAUH010000073.1 GCA_017620875.1 Clostridia bacterium | reverse complement strand
GACACCACTCCCGCGGATTTGTGACGGAAAAAGTATTCATACGTTAAGCCCTGCGTTTCTAGCGTCGCTTAATCCACCGTTTTCTTTATGGATAACTTTTATTCTACTATCTTTTTTAGCCCACGCGTCACACAAGTTTGGGCAATTATCTGGGCTACCATCGTCAACGAGAATTATTTCTAAATTTGTATAAGTTTGATTTATTATAGAATTAACGCATCTATTTAAATATTTTTCTACGTTATATATTGGAACTATAACACTTATTTTTTCTTGCATTTTATTTTCCTATTTAACTCATATAATAACTTATATATTGGTGGCAAGTATCTAAATAACCAAAATCTTATTTTGTCATTTTTTGGAAAAGCATTTTTATCTACTTTGTACCATTTTTTATAAATTTCTCTTAAAAATTTTGCATCTTGTTTGTACCCCGCTCCTTTTGCCTCGTAATAGGTACAAATTATTAAAAATAATAAAGACCTTCTATTATTATCCAAAAATTCCGTATAGCCCAAGCCTGTTAAAACGTCATCTCTATACTCTAACGCTTCTATCGCATTGATTCTTTTAGAAGAATAATTACTCTCCATAATACTATTTGGATTTACTCTATAAAAATAAGTTTGAGCATTTATATAGGCAATTCTTTTTGAAAGCATATACACGTTATTTATGTAAAACTCATCTTCGTTAATTTTACCTTTTATAAATCTTAAATCCCCATAAACCGACGTTTTATACAATTTGCCCCAAGCAACAACGTAATCCTTATGCCAATTAACAAGCCTTTTAAACGCCTCGTATCTATCGTGATAAGTATAATCAATTTCATTATTATACTCTGAAATAACGTCAATAAATCTTACGTGAGAAGACAAAGCCAAGTCTGCATCAAATTTATCTATTCCGTTTTTTAAATTTTTTATATAATCTACGTGAACAAAATCATCGCTGTCCACAAACACAAAATAATCTCCGGTTACAACGTTAAGCCCTGCGTTTCTAGCATCGCTTAACCCCCCGTTCTCTTTATGAACAACCTTTATTCTGCTATCTTTTTTTGCCCAATCGTCACACATTTTTGGACAATTATCCGGTGAACCATCGTCAACGAGTATTATTTCTAAATTTGTATAAGTTTGATTAACGATACTATTAACGCAGTCGTTTAAATATTGTTCTACTTTATATACCGGAACTATTACGGATATTTTATCCATTTTGTCTCCTTTTTGCCCTTATTTTTTGCATTATATTTCTTAACGTTATATTGTATAAAGAAAGTAGTGGTCTAAAATAGGTAAAAGCAAATATCTTTTTCTTTTGAAAAGAATCGTACGGGTTTTTTATTGAGTCTTTTAAAATCTGTTTTGGTATTAATTTATTTGCCTTTTTTCTATCTTTTTTATCTAACCTAAAATATACTGCAGTCATAGTAAAAACTAAAGATGATACGGTTTTTTGAGCAGTTAATTTAATATCTTGTGGTAAAGAAGATATATAATCATTCATTAATTCTACGTTTTTTAAAATATCCGTTATCTTTTTTAGTTTTGGTTTTGAGGAAGTTGTTGTATTTTCGTGCAGTCTTACCATAACCATATAAATATCCGTTTGCATTACTTTTGCGATTAAATTAGAGGTGTACATTTTTATAGCATAAGTGTTGTCTTCGTACTGAATTCCTTCTTCGTAATATATGCTATATTTTTTTACGTAGTCTAATTTATATAATCCGGTTGACATTACAACATTGTAACCATTACCTACAAACTGATTAACAAACTCTGTTGCGGTTATAACAACGTTTTTATCTTTACCGTTTGGCATACTTTGAACAACAACTTTATTAGAACCATTTAGAAAAGTTTTATATCCTGTCCTTATATAATCTAGTTGGTTTTGTTTTGCTAGGTTATAAACGTTTTCTAAAGTATTTTCTATTAAATAATCGTCGCTATCTAAAAGTAACAAATACTCGCCTTTAGCAATTTTTATCCCCCTATTTCTAGCAACGCTTTGCCCGCTATTTTCTTGCGTTAAAACGACTATATTCTTATGTTTTTCTGCAAGAGAATTTGCCACCGATAAGGTATTATCGGTAGAACCGTCGTTTATTATTATTATTTCGCACTCTACGTTTTGAGAAAGAATACTATTTACACATTCTTCTAAATATTTTTCTACGTTATACGCCGGTAGTATTGCCGAAATTTTACACATAATTAAATATTCCTATTGTAATAAAAATCTAAAATAATTCTACAAAAATTAAATAAAAAAATCTTTTTAAAATGATAACTATTATACGGGTTGAACGTTAGTTTTACCCTTACACTAAAAGGCACTAACTTTACGCACTTTTTTCTTAAAGATTTATCTACTCTACCATAAATACTAGTTAATTGATAAAAACTACTGCTAATATATTTTAAAGCGCTTTTATACGTTTTTTTGCATATATTTAAGGAGTTAATATATCTTTTTTCTTCTTGTACGATATACGCAACGTCTTCTGCCTTTTTAAAATCTAAATTTTTCGTGCAAGAAGACTTTCTGTAAACGTAAGTTATAAAATAATCTTGCACTTGCATAAACTTGCCACCGCTTAGCATTGCTTTTAAAAACGTAAGTTGATCTTCTTCGTAAGAGATACCATTTGGAAAAAACAGTTCGTTATCTAAAATATATTGCCTTTTAAACAACCCTAACCAAGGAACTACTTCGTTAAAATGATATTTCATAGAATAATCTAAAAATTCCGTGCCGGATAAAACTTTATTTAAATATGGAAAAGTTGGTGGATTGTGAGATAAAAAATCATTTTTTTCTTCGCTATAAATTTTATAAGCGCCCCTTATTACGTCTAAATCGTTCTCTTTACACAAACTATAAAATTTATTTAAAACTCCGTTTTCTAAGTAATCGTCGGCATCTAAAAAACAAATATACTCGCCTTGCGCCTTTTTAATTCCCAAATTTCTTGCGGAAGAAACCCCTTGATTTTCTTGAGTAAACACTTTTACGTTTTTATATTTCTCTGTAATCAAATTTATCTCTTGTAAAGTATTATCTGTGGAGCCGTCGTTTACTAGTAATATTTCTAAATCGGTAAAGTTTTGTTTAATTATAGACTCAACTGCCCTTTTTACGTATTTTTCTACGTTATATACCGGTATTATCACTGACAGTTTCATCTACCACCTCGCTAGTTTCTACTCCTTGACTTTCGTCGTCTTCTTGAGAGTACAATGCTAGTTCTTTATTTTTATTTCTCATACCTATAAAATACCCAAAAGAAAGCCATAAAACAAAACATTTAACTCCCGGTCCAAGCGGAGTCATCTCTTCTCCAAGCCCATTTATGCACATAAGTAAACATAGCGCTAAAAGCATATTTCTTGTTTCAAAAGTGTTTTTATCTTTTCTATCTTTAAAATAATAGTAAATGGGTGAAAAAATAAACATAAAAATTGGTATTGCGCCTACTATTCCCATTTTACATAAGGTGTCTAAATAAAAGTTTTCAAACGCGTAGCCACCACCACCTATAAACCAATTTTGTTTAAAATAAGTAGGAAACCATTTTATCACTTCGCTTCTTCCGGAAGTTACGACATAATAGTCTTCTTCCGTCACTTCTTCGTGCCCCTTAAAAAAGATTTCCGTTATAACCCTATCGTAAAACGCTTCGTTAGTAAATAAAAAGATAATTACACCACTAATAACTAAGGTATAAAAACTCTTTTCTTTCCAATTTCGGTTACCGATAAATATCCTTGCAATAATAGCAACCAAACAACACACCATACTAGTACGGCTTGCACATAGAATAACCAACATTACTAAAAACGGAATAAAAATAAATTTTAATTTATAAAAAACGTTATTATTAAAAAGCATAATTACTACTGGAACGGCAAATATTAATCCTAACGCATTTTTATTATATATTCCAACTTGAGACTCGTATAAACCTGCGCCACCCAAAAGAACGAAATAGGTATACAATCCAACAAGTAGCGTAGCAACTACTATTCCTTTTAAAATAATATCAAAATGTTTTTGCTCTAAATATTCGCCTAAAAGAATTCCTATTCCAAAAACGATTGAAACCAAAATTAAAGCACGAGTTAAAGAATCGTCGTACGATACACCCATAACCCTTCCTAAAAGTACCAAACCTAAAGGAAGTAAAAGTAGCAACATCATTTTAAAATGTACAATATTGGTGTAATTTAAATATATAACCATATAAACAATAGTTATAATCCAAGGTAGGTAGTTTAACATGTTTCTTACATTTTGAGAAATCTCTACGACTTGAATTGAAATTGAGCAAATAGAAGAAATTATAATTAGCCCAATAAGCACAAAATAATACGCGTCTTTTTGTTTATAATACCTATCGTACATTATTAATTCCTCCTTAATTTTTTATATAATTTACTAAAGTTATTTCTTATAAAAAACAAACAACTATAAGTTGTATGGGCTATTACCCCGTTGTTTAGTTTTACTAGTAAACTAAAAGTTTTACCATTAAAGCCGCTGAGACTACCTTGTTTTAAATATTTTTTAAGGTCTTTATCTTTTACTATTTGTTTTATTTGATTATATTTTTGCTTAAAAGAAAGTCCGTTACCTTTTCTATAAATATTTGGCACAACGGAAAAAATATAGCCCACGTGTTTTTTAGCGTATAATACGTTAAATCTTTCATCTAAGTCGCCTAATTTTAAATACAATTTCTCTCTTTCTAAATTTGCTTTTTCTACAATCTCTAATAAATTTTTATTATATTTGGTGGCTAAAGACACGTCTTCTTTACGCATATAACGATATAGTCTATCTTTTAATATCGTAACACTACTACATTTTAAATAATAAGCACAATTAAAAATTAAGTCTTCTGCAGGCATTAAGTCTAAAAACTTTAAATCCGAAATTAATTGTCTTTTATACGCCTTGTTCCAAGCGACGTTAAAAGCCCCTGCGTTTTCTATTAAATATAAAATTTCTTTAATATCTACGTCTTTAGTGGTTAAATTGTTTTCTACAATACTTTTTTCTACTATTTTAGATTGATATTCGATATCGTGCCCAAAACAAATTAAATCATAGCCGTAATACTTGTTTAAATAAGTAAGCAAATTTGGTTTATATTCATCATCAGAGTCCGGGAATAAAACGTACTCCCCACAAGCAACTTCTAAACCAACGTTTCTTGCGGAAGATAGTCCGCCGTTTTCTTTGTGGATTACTTTTATAAAAGGATATTTTAAAGCGTATTCGTCGGCAAGAATTCCGCTATTGTCGGTAGAGCCGTCGTCTACGATAATAATTTCGTAGTCGGTTTCTTCTTGCACCAATAAACTTTCTATACAGTTTTTAATTGTGTCCTGCCTATTATATAGTGGCACGATTAAACTATATTTCATTTTCCTTTTCCTTTAAATAATCTCTAAATCCTTTGTTTACGTCTAAATATTTACAATTGTGCCAAGCAATTCTTTTATCTTTTGGTGGCAAAATTGTATAATCTCTATTATATCTTTTTCTTAAATAGTAGTCGTAATGAGCGGTTATCATAAATTTAGCGTCTTCGAACTCTACGTCTATAAAATCTTCGAACATTTTATTTTCGAAATAAATTCTGTTTCCGCCAAGATACAACATTTCCGCCACGTGAGTACAATTATTTTTATTGTATTTTTTTATTTTATTTGTAAGTTTAGTAATGGTTTTTAGTTTGTTTTTTGTAAACTTTAAAACAAAATTACCATATAATTTTACAAGTTTACCGTGGTTTTGCGGACTTAGTTTATTGGCTAAAATAAGCGCCTTTATACTTTTTAACCATTGCAATTTTTTTGCTATTTTTCCGTTTGGAACACTATCGAAAACCGAAACGTCTATTGCAACGCCACTTATAGTTTCCCTGCCGTATTGGTCTACCGTTATCATAGTGGTAGAATTGTCTATTATTTTACCAATTAAAACGTTGCAACTTTGGTCTACAAAATAATCTTTATACTCTAACTCTTTAGGTAGTATTTTACTCGCCAACGCTTTTAATTTGTCAAAATTTTCTCTATCCATTAAAATATCTATATCGTCGTCCCAAGGGATAAAGCCTTTGTGCACAATTGCACCTATCGCGCTACCTGCCCCTAGCGTATATTTTATATCGTTTTCTCTTGCAACCTTATCAAACTTTTTCATCATGTTTAGGTTTGCTAGTTGGAGTTCTCTTAGCATACCCGTTGCTTTTGGTAGAGGTAAAGTTTCTTTTTCTTCCATAATTCGACCTATAAATTATTTAAAATTTCTATCGTTCTACTTGCCATATTTTCTATGGTGTGCGTTTTTATTTTTTGATTGTTTCGTTTGCCTAAAAGCAACCTTTTTTCGTGGTTTACAACTAAATCGTTTATAGCGTTTACTAGCATATCACAACTATTTGCCTCTATAATACAATTGCCGTCTAGCAGTTCTACCCCCGCAACGCAAGCGGAAGTTGTAATAATTGGCAAACTATAATTCATGGCTTCGTTTATAACTAGCCCCCAAATATCTTCTCTAGTAGGCAAAACGAAAATATCGCAATTTAAGTAAACTTCTTTTAATTCTTGCTTAGTTTTAAAGCCCAAAAACTCTACGTTTGTAGCCTTTTGCTCTTTAACTAAATCTAAATACTCTTGCGTTGGCTCTGCTCCGCAAATTTGTATTTTCCCGTTAATTTGGTTAGCCGCCTTTATTAACACGTCGAACCCCTTACGGTAAATAAATTGCCCAATTGTTAAAACTGTTACTTGTTTTTTATTTTGCCTTTTTATAAAATCTAAAATATCGTCTTGTAAAAGCGAAGTAAAATTATATCTAAAAATTTTTTGCTTGTCTATTTTATATTTTATAAAATACTCGTCGGTTTGTTTGCTTGGCGATAAGGCAAAATCCATTTTTTTAAGAAGAAAAGTTTTTACAAAGGATATTAGTTTTTTCTCTTTTTTAACTATTGCTCCGTCTGCCGAGACACCAATTTTAACACCGTGTTTTTTGCAATATTTTATAGCGTCTTTGGCGGTAAAAGATAAATAGTGCCCTAGTATTACAACGTCAAACTTTTCAGCTTTTAAAAGCGGAATAATATCCCCTTTAGTAAATTTTACAAAAACTTTTTTACTATTTAGTTTTACTTTTTTATATTCGCACACTTGTCCATCCGCCCACTTTTTATCTCTATGAGCGTGTT
>JAGAUH010000072.1 GCA_017620875.1 Clostridia bacterium | reverse complement strand
TTCCCCCCTTATTATATTATATGTAAAATTTTTAAAGGGTGTAATTATATTTTTGCCAACTATAAAATTTTTATACTACAAAATTTACAACCCCAATAATTATTGACAAAAGCATAAATAAAATATATACTTTAAATACTAAACTAACGGAGAAATGTATGATAGACGTACCTAAAATTTTTGGCATAGACGTATTTAACGACGAAGTTATGCAAACTTATTTGCCAAAAGATATTTACGAGAGTTTAAAAAGAACCATTGACGAAGGTGTAGAACTAGACGATACCGTTGCTCAAGTTGTGGCAAACGCCATGAAAGATTGGGCTATTACAAAAGGCGCAACCCACTTTACGCATTGGTTTCAACCAATGACGGGTGTAACTGCAGAAAAGCACGATAGTTTTTTAACACTTAAAGATGGCAAAGTTATAATGGCGCTTAGCGGGAAAGAACTAATTAAAGGCGAGCCGGATGCGTCTAGTTTTCCTAACGGCGGACTTCGTTCTACCTTTGAGGCTAGGGGATATACCGCATGGGATCCTACAAGTTATGCTTTTATAAAGGATAGCACGCTTTGTATTCCAACGGCATTTTGTTCTTACACGGGCGAAGCGTTAGATAAAAAAACACCGCTACTACGTTCTATGGATGCGTTAAACGTTCAGGCAAAGCGTATTTTAAAACTTTTTGGAAAAGACGTAAAAAGGGTTATTTCTACCGTGGGGGCAGAGCAAGAATATTTTTTAATTTCGCGTGAGCACGCCCTTAAAAGAAAGGATATAATTTTTACAGGCAGAACGCTTTTTGGCGCAAAAGCACCTAAAGGTCAAGAGTTAGAAGACCACTATTTTGGAGCAATAAAACCAAAAGTTGCTTCTTTTATGAAAGATTTAGACGTTAGACTTTGGAAACTTGGCGTAACTGCAAAAACCAAGCATAACGAAGGCGCTCCATCTCAACACGAACTTGCTCCAATTTTTACAACCACTAATATCGCGGTAGACCAAAACCAAATAACTATGGAACTTATGAAAAATATTGCTACCGAGCACGATATGGTTTGCTTACTTCACGAAAAGCCTTTTGAGGGAGTAAACGGTAGTGGTAAACACAACAACTGGTCTATGGCAACCGATACGGGTGAAAATCTTTTAGATCCCGGTAAAACCCCAATGGAAAACGCCCAATTTATACTTCTTCTTTGCGCGGTTTTAAAAGCGGTAGACAAGCACCAAGACCTACTTCGTATTTGCGTTGCAAGTGCGGGTAACGACCATAGATTAGGCGCGGACGAAGCGCCACCCGCTATTATTTCCGTTTACCTTGGCGACGAGTTAGAAAGGGTTTTAGAAGATATAGAAAAGCATAAAGATTTTGTTTTAAAGGGCAAAAAATCTAATATGTACCTTGGCGCAATGAGTTTGCCAAAATTAAGAAAAGATACAACGGATAGAAATCGTACAAGTCCGTTTGCTTTTACGGGTAATAAGTTCGAGTTTCGTATGGTTGGTTCTAGTCTTTCTTGCGCAGATC
>JAGAUH010000071.1 GCA_017620875.1 Clostridia bacterium | reverse complement strand
TTTACATAGGAGATTTTGATGAGGTTGACGTTTGATTATCACACTCATACCGTTTACAGTCACGGAAAGGGCAATATAGAAGAAAACGCTGTTTCCGCAAAAGAAAAAGGGCTTAGCGGTATTTGTATTTCCGATCACGGTGCAGCACATCCTATATTTGGTATACGAAGTAGGTATTTAGACAAAATGAAACAAGAGTGCCAACAAGCGTCTAGGCAAACCGGTATAGAAGTTTTACTTGGGGTAGAAGCAAACGTTTTGGGCATTTCCGGTAAAATAGACGTTAAAGAACAAGACTATGACAAGTTCGATTGTTTGCTTGCGGGTATCCATAGGTTTATTTTATACGACGGAATACCAGAGTGGCTTTCTTTAGGCGCGGGCAATATGTTTTCTCAAATATCTAAAAAAGGTCCTAGTCAAAAGTTAAAAGAAAGAAATACTAAAGTTTATATAAATTGCATAAAAAACAACCCGATAGATATAATAACTCACCTTAACTATTTAGTGTTTTCTAACGCGGTAGAAGTTGCAAAATGTTGCGAAGACTATGGTACTTATATAGAAATTAATACTAAAAAAGTACATTTGTCCGACCAAGAGTGGCAAGATTTAGTAGATAAAACAAACGTAAATTTCGTTATCAATAGCGACGCGCATTCTACCGATAGGGTTGGCGACGATAAACTTGCTAAAGAACTTTTACAAAGGGTTAATATTCCGCTAGAAAGAATAAAAAATATAAATGGAAACAAGCCAAACTTTTTAAGGTTTGCCGATTTTAAGGAAAAATTATGAATTTTACCGAAGAAGTAAAAACCGAATTATTGCAAATTAAAGACGAGCCTTGCTGTAATAACGCAGGGCTTTCGGCGTATATAAAAGGGGCGGGCACTCTAGACGTTAAGCAAGGGAATATAGGTTTTACCCTTTCTAGCGAAAGTGTAAAAATACTAAACTATTTTGCCGAAATAATGCAAAAACAATATTCCGAAGAACCTTATAACGTGAGCATAATAAAGCGTATTAAGGCGGAGTTTTTAAGCGAAAACACAAGGGGAATTTTGTTAAATTTAGGCATAATAGAAGCGTCTATCGACGGTGGGGTAGACGTTAATTTTGGAATTGATAAATACGTTGTAGAAAACGAATGTTGCAAAAAAGCATACGTTAGGGGCGCGTTTTTAGCAAGCGGTAGCGTAACCTTGCCAGACGGAGATAAAAAAATAGGTTATCACTTAGAGTTTATTTTTTCTAGTTACACCCAAGCCGCCGATTTTTGCGAAATACTTTTAGATTTAGATTTAATGCCTAAACTAATAGAAAGAAAAGGTTACGTAGTTTATTTTAATTCTACTAAAGACGTTTTACAGGTGCTTAAAGTGTTAGGAGCACAAAACGCCTTAAAAAAGGCTAAAAAGGTTATAAAAGATAGGCAAAATAAAAACGATAGCAACCGCAGATACAATTGCGACATGTCTAATATTTCTAAACAAGTAAACGCTTTTTTAAAGCAAAAAGAAGCAATAAATACAATAGAAACTACCATTGGGCTAGATAAACTATCCGAAGAATTAAAGGCGACTTGTTTAGCAAGGCTAAAGTATCCCGATAGTTCTTTAGAAGATTTAGCGCTTAGTTTAAATATAAGTAAATCTTGCCTAAACCACAGGCTAAGAAAAATTGTAGAAATAAGCAAAAACTTATCTTAATAACTTTTACCGCCTAAAATTTTAACCACGCGTAGTTCTTTAAAATAATAGGTGGATAACGGTCGCAATAGGCTATCTATACTATTGGCGCAAACTAAAATATCGTTTTCTAACAAGTCGCAAATAACTAGAGTGTGGTACCACCTAGTTTGGTTTTTAAGTTGTATAAAATCGCCTACTTCCGCAAGAGAAATATCTACTTTAGTTGCATATGGACCAACGCTTTTATTATTAATTAAAAAATCGTAAAAAAAGTTTACGTCTGTCCAAGCGGGGCTACGGTTAGATATAGAGTTGTAGTACCAACCGTTTGCAGAGTAGTTCATAATTGGCAAGCCTGCGTATAAACATTGAGAAGCGTAGTTTGTACAGTTACCGCCAATTTTATCAAAATTATAATATTTGGGGTTGCGAGTAGTGGCGTATTTAATAGCGTATTCTACTGCTTTATCTCTATCATAAAAAAGTTGTTTCATATAGTAATATATGCTTTTTTCATAAAAAATATTTTCTCGAATAAAATATATGGGAGAATATTATGAAAGCATTAAGAAAAATTAGCAATTTTATAATAGTTGGCTTAATAACTTTAGTTGCAGTTTTGGGGTTTTATCCGCAAAAGGTTATTCCTATAAACGCCTCTGGGCAAACCGCAATTTATAGCGGTAATAAAAATAGCGGTGGCGTTAGCATTATGGTCAACGTTTACGAAAATACCGATATCGTGTTAGAAATTGTAAAGGTACTAAAAAAGCACGGGGCAAAGGCAACCTTTTTCGTTGGCGGATGTTGGGCGGACGATAATAAGCAATCGCTTATAAACATTTTAGAAAACGGCAACGAACTTGGCAACCACGGATACTTTCATAGAGACCACAAAATCATTGGCGAAAAGTCTAATTTAGAAGAAATAAATTGCTGTCACGACGTGGTAAAAGCGCTTTGCGGTTACGAAATGAAATTGTTTGCTCCGCCTAGTGGAAGTTATAACGAAACTACCTTAAAATGTGCCGAAAAGTTGGGCTATAAGACTATTATGTGGACAAAAGACACTATCGATTGGCGAGATAACGACGTGGATACGATATTTAATAGAGCAACTAAAAACTTGTCTAGTGGGGATTTTATTTTAATGCACCCCAAAGAAAGTACGCTAGTTGCGTTAGATAAAATTTTAAAATACTTTAAAGAAAAAAATTTAAAGGCAATAACCGTATCGGAAAATTTGCCTTAGGAGGGAAAATGGCTTTTTGTAAACAATTTAAAAGCGGGCTAAAATTAGTAGTGCATAAAATGGAAGGGATTTTTTCCGTTAGTATGGGCATAATGGTTGGGGTTGGTAGCGTAAACGAAAACCAATTAAACAACGGTATTTCTCACTTTATAGAGCACGTTACTTTTAAGGGTACGCCTAAAAGAACTTCTAACCAAATAAACGAAGAATCCGAATTTTTAGGTAGCAGAATAAACGCTTATACTTCTAAAGAAGTTACCACTTACTATATTAAATCTACAACCGAAAAGGCAACTGACAGTTTCGAAATTTTATCGGATATGTTTGTAAACGCTAGTTACGACCAAGTGGAACTAGACAAAGAAAAGGGAGTTATTTGCGAAGAAATCGCTATGGTAGAAGACACCCCGGACGAGGTTTGTTTAGACCTTTTATCTTCGGCGTTTTTTGGTAACAGCGGTTATGGTAAAACCATACTTGGTAGCAAAGATAACGTAAATAGTTTTACCAGAGCCGACGTTTTAAATTATAGAAAAGCAGGTTACACTTTAGATAATATCGTGGTGGTATTTTGCGGTAATATAACCGAATCTTTAGCGGAAAAACTCGTTTTAGATTATCTAGAAGGTAAATTGGAAAATAAAAAGAGTATAACCCAAGAAAATAATACCATTATTTACGATAAAAAATATATCAATAAAGAAATAGAGCAAGCGCACTTTGCTATTGCTTATAACGGCGTTAGTTTTTACGATAATAATCGCTATTTATTAAACCTTGCTAGCACGGTTTTGGGTGGCGGTATGAGTAGTAGGTTGTTTAGCAAAATTAGAGAAGAAAAAGGACTTTGCTATACTATTTATTCTTATCCTAGTAGTTATAAAGATTGCGGTTCTTTCGTGATATATTCGGGCGTAAACCCTAAAACTTGTAAAGATGCGGTTGCATCCGTTTTACAAGAAGTTAAAAAGTTTAAGCAAGACGGAATTACCGGGCAAGAATTTTTAAAGGCTAAAAATCAATATTTAGCGTCGCTTATTATGTCGCAAGAAAGCAACGTTAGTTTAATGAGTGTTTTTGCAAAATATCTGCTTTTAACCGGCGAGGTTTACGACTTTGACAAGGCTATTAAAGATATAGAAAGCATAACTTATAAACAAATACAATCTTTTATTAAAGACGATTTAGATTTAGAAAATTTTGCATTTTCTTTAGTATCGCCAAATTTAGATTTATCAGTTTTATAATATAAAAATAAAGTCGGAGTGCTTTTCTCCGACTTTATTTTTTTTCTTGCCTTATAAAATT
>JAGAUH010000070.1 GCA_017620875.1 Clostridia bacterium | reverse complement strand
GAGTATTACGTTTTAGATAACCCAACCGTGTCCGACGGAGAATACGATAAACTATACGATAAACTTGTCGAGTTAGAAAAACAAACGGGTATAGTTTTGTTCGATTCCCCTACTAAAAGGGTTGGTGGAGAGCCTATATCTTCTTTTAAAAAGCATAACCATATTAATAGGTTATATAGTTTAGATAAGTCTTTAGATTATTCCGAGTTAGAAAACTTTGATAAAAAAGTAAAAAAGGTTGGGGATACTAACTACACGGTAGAATATAAGTTCGATGGTTTAACTATTTGCTTAACTTACGACAAAGGTAAATTCGTTAGGGCTACCACAAGGGGGAACGGAAGCGTTGGAGAAGACGTTACCGCCCAAGTTTTAACAATAAAAACTTTTCCGCTATCAATTAAATATCAAGGTTTGTTAGAAGTTAAAGGCGAAGCAATAATTAGGCTTTCCGTTTTAGAAGAATATAATAAAACTGCAAAAGAGCAACTAAAAAATGCAAGAAACGCCGTTGCGGGCGCAATAAGAAACCTAGATCCAAAAATAACGGAAGAACGCAAATGCGAAATAAATTTTTACGATATAAACTATATACAAGATAATAATTTAATTAATTCTCAACAACAAGCAATAAATTTTTTAAAAGAACAAGGTTTTAAAGTGTTTAACTATTTAAAAGTTTGTTCTAGTATACAAGATGTTATTTCTAGCATAAAAGAAATAGATAGTTTAAGGCGTTCGTTAGACGTTTTAACCGACGGAGCGGTTGTAAAAGTAGACGATTATAAAATTAGGGATATTTTAGGCGAAACCGATAAATTTCCGCGTTGGGCAATGGCTTTTAAGTTCGAGGCGGAAGAAGTTACTACCAATTTGCAAAAAGTATTTTGGCAAGTTGGAAGAACGGGTAAACTTACGCCTTTAGGCGAAGTAGAGCCCGTAGAACTAGCCGGCGCAACGGTAAAAAAAGCAACGCTAAACAACTATAACGATATAATTAAAAAAGGCATAAAAGAGCCTTGTAGGGTATTAATCCGCCGTAGTAACGAAGTTATACCAGAAATTCTTGGTGCAACCGAGTATTATAAAGATAGTAAACAAGTTTTAAAGCCTACCGCTTGCCCTTGTTGTAATAGCAGTTTAATAGAAAAGGGTGCAAACCTATTTTGTATAAACGAAAATTGTAAACAAAGGGTAATATCTAATTTGGCAAATTTTGCCCAAAAAGACGCAATGAATATAGATGGGTTTTCAGAAATGACCGCTAGTCAACTTTACGACGAACTTGGCGTTAAAACTTTTAGCGATATATATAGTTTAACAAAAGAGCAACTTGTAAGTTTAGATAGGTTTGGAGAAAAAAAGGCGGAAAATTTAACAAACGCAATTATTGCATCTAAAAAGGTAAATTTAGCAAACTTTATTTTTGCTTTAGGTATAGATAACGTTGGTAAAAAAATGGCAAAAGAACTTGCTAAAAAGTATAAAACTTTAAATAATATTATGCTTTTATCTAAAGAAGAATTAACCCTTATGGAAGAAGTGGGAGAGGTTACTGCCGAATATATTTACGAGTTTTTTAACAACAAAAAAAATAAGATAGAAATTGAAAATTTAATAAATTTAGGTGTAGAAATTATCGAACAAACACAAGAAGTTGCAGGCATTTTAACGGGACATAAAATAGTAGTTACCGGCACGTTAGAAAATTATAAGAGAAAAGAGATACAAGATTTAATAGAAAGTTTAGGGGCAGAAGCACAAAGTACTGTTACAAAAACCACAACTTTAGTTATCGTTGGTGCGGATGCAGGTAGCAAAAAACAAAAGGCAGAAAAGTTAGGTATAAAAATTATTTCCGAGCAAGAATTTATGCAAATGATAAATTCTTAAACAAAAAACTTGAAAAAGCCTTAAATATATGATATAATTAAATATATATTTAATAACCGAGGCGTAAAAATGTATAGTATGACAGGTTACGGCAAGGGCGAATTCCGTAAAGACGGGTTAGAACTTGTTGTAGAAATAAAAACCGTAAACAATAGATTTTTAGATATAATACCAAAATATCCGCGTAGTTTTATTTCCTTTGACGATTTAATTCGTAAAACGGTACAGTCAAAACTAAACAGGGGTAGGGTAGAATTATTTATTTCCGTTGTAGATTCTAGAGATAAAAATTTCGATTTACAAGTAGATTATGCTTTGGCGTCGGCTTACGTAAACACCGCAAAACAACTTTCTAAAAAGTTTAAGGGAGTTAAAAACGATTTTACGGTTACGCAACTTATCCGCGTGCCAGAACTAGTTAAAACTTCTTTTGCAGAAGTAGACGTTTCCGAGTTAAAAGACGTTTTGGTAGACACTTTAAATTCCGCGCTTGATAACCTAAACTCAATGAGACTTGTCGAAGGGGAAAAGTTAAAACAAGATTTACTTGCTATGGTATCTAATATAGAGCAAATCGTTTCCGAAATTAAACTTATTGCTCCACAAGTTGCAAAAGACCACCAAGATAAAATGTTAGAAAGAATAAAAGAACTTTTAGGCGAGGCGGAAATAGACGAAGCAAGAATTTTGCAAGAAACGGCAATTTTTGCCGACAAGAGCAATATAGATGAAGAAATAGAAAGGTTAACTAGTCATATCTCTCAATTTAGGAGCATTTGCGAAGACGAGGGCGCAGGTAGAAAGTTAGACTTTTTAATTCAAGAATTTAATAGAGAGTCAAACACTATTTGTTCTAAAGCCAACAATATTAAAGTAACCGATTGTGGCTTAAAACTAAAGTGCGAAATAGAAAAAATAAGAGAACAAGTACAAAATATCGAATAATTTAGGAGGCTTATATGATTAACAATCCACCAATTGACGAAATGGCAGAAATGATAGGCAGTAAATATGCTTTGTGTGTAATAGTTGCAAAGCGCGCAAGAGAACTACTTGCAAACGCAGGCAACCCTTCTGGTTTCGAAATGCCAGATAAACAAAAACCGTTATCTGCAGCCGCTCAAGAAGTGTATAGCGGTAAAGTAGTCGTAGCAAAATAATTTTAATTTTTAGCCTTCCTTTTCGGAAGGCATTTATAAATTTTAGGGTATGATAGCACAAGTTATAGTTGATATTGCCAATTCTCAAGTAGATAAGGTTTTCGATTATATTTTAACTCAAAACGCCCAAATAGGCTCTAGGGTAATAGTGCCTTTTGGCAAGTTAAAAATAGAAGGTATCGTTATAGGGATAAAAGAGAAATCCGACCTTCCGTTAGAAAAATTAAAGCCTATTATAAGACTTGTAGAAGAAGACACGGCGCTCACAACAGAAATGATTTCTCTCATGGGGTATATGGTACAAAAATATCATATACCGCGTGCGCTTGCTCTAAGGCAGTTTTTACCAAGCGAAATGAGAAAGGGTAAAGTCAGGGCAAAACTCGTAAGGTATGCAACGCTATCAAATACCGATTTTTCTCAAATTAAAAAAACTGCAACTGCAAGGCTATCTGCGTTAAATTATTTAAAAGAAAAAGGAAAAACCCCAATGCCTACCTTAAACGAAAAGTTTGGCTCTAGCGCGGTAAAAGCGCTAGTAGAACAAGGGTATATTTCCGTTTCAGAAGAAAGGGTTAATCGCCAACCATACGCGTCTTTACAAGAAAAGGGCAAAAGCGTAACTTACTCTCAAGAACAACAAAACGCAATAGATACCTTTTTAAAAACCGATAAACAAATTACGCTTTTACACGGCGTAACGGGTAGTGGTAAAACCGAAGTTTATTTAAACTTAATAGAAAAAACTATTGCTAGTGGTAAAACCGTAATAATGGCAGTACCAGAAATATCGCTAACCCCACAACTGCTCTCTCAATTAAGGTCAAGGTTTAAAGAAAACGTTTCTATTTTACATAGCGGTTTATCTGCGGGGGAAAAGTTTGACGAGTGGTGGAGACTTAGGTCTGGCGAATCTAAAATTGCAATCGGCGCTCGTAGTGTTATCTTCGCCCCGTTAGAAAACTTAGGGCTAATAGTAATAGACGAGCAACACGATCCTAGTTACGATAGCGAAACTTCGCCAAGATATTCTACCATAGAAATAGCGGAATTTAGGGCAAAATACAACGGCGCTAAAATAATAATGGGTAGCGCAACGCCTTCCGTTGGGGATTATTTAAAGGCAACTAACGGCGAGTACGAACTAATTAAAATGCAAAAGAGAATAAACAAATCTCAAATGCCGGAAATAATTATTGCCGATATGCGTGCAGAAGTAAAAAAGGGTAACCCATCGCCTTATTCTTCGGTTTTAAAAGCCGAACTACAAGATTGTTTAGACAACGGTAACCAAGCAATAATATTTTTAAATCGTAGGGGATATTCTAAGCAAATAATTTGTCAATCTTGCGGATACGTGGCAAAGTGCGAACAATGTGATATATCCTTAAACTATCATAGCGATACGAATATTTTAAAATGCCACTATTGTGGTCAAAATTACGCAATGTTATCCGCTTGTCCAGAGTGTGGTGGCGTAAATTTAAAATATAGCGGAACGGGCACTCAAAGGGTTGTAGAAGAATTAAAAAAACTATTTCCTTTAGCAAGAATTATCCGCATGGATAACGACGTAACCCTAACAAAAGAAGCCCATAGTAAAATTTTAAATACTTTTGCTAGTCACCAAGCGGATATATTGGTTGGCACTCAAATGATAGCAAAAGGGCACGACTTTCCAAATTGTACTTTGGTAGGGATTTTAGATGCCGATATGAGTTTGTTTTTCTCGGATTATCGCAGTCAAGAGCGTACTTTTCAACTTTTAACACAAGTTGCAGGGCGTAGCGGTAGGGCGGATAAAAAGGGTAAAGTAGTACTGCAAACTTACGCGCCTAGTAACGAAGTTTTGCGTTTGTCTTCTAAGTACGACTACGAAAAATTTTATCAAAGGGAAATCGATTTAAGAAAAGTTTCCGGTTTTCCACCCTTTGCAAATATTATAAGAATTATGGTAGAGTCCGACACCGAAGAAGAAGGTATCGAAACTTTAAAAAACGTATATTTCGAAAGTAAGGATATATACGAAGAAAATAAAGACGAATTTTTATTTTTTAACAAAATGAAAAGTCCCGTTAAACGCATTAAACGAAAATTTAGGTATCAAGTGCTTATGCGTTTAAAATGCGGAAACGACGATATATTAAATAAGTTTTATCAAATTGCAACTAAGTATAACGGCAAGACTTTAGTTTACGTAGAAGTAAATCCAAATAGTCTTGTATAATCAAGGAGTAAAAATGGCAATAAGAAATATAGTGCAAGTTGGCGACGACGTTTTAAGAAAAAAGAGCGCCGAAGTTACCGAGTTCGATAGTAAACTTTGGGCATTGTTAGACGATATGGCAGAAACTCTAAAAAAAGCGCAAGGCGCAGGTTTAGCGGGTGTTCAAGTAGGCGTTTTAAAAAGGATATTTATAGTAGATTATAACGATACTATCGTAGAGTTTATAAATCCTAAAAAGATATACGAGTCGGGCACTCAAATCGGTCAAGAAGGTTGCTTATCCGTAAAGGGTAAATACGGCACGGTTACAAGGCCGGCAAAAGTCGTTATGGAAGCGCAAGATAGAAACGGCGAAAAATTTAGGTTTAACGCTAAGGGTTTTATGGCAAAATGTCTTTGTCACGAATACGACCATTTAGATGGGATTTTATATATAGATAAAGCAACGGGAGTTTACGAAGATAAATAATGAAAATAATTTATTTAGGCACGCCGGATTTTGCGGTTGCGCCATTAAAAAGCATAGTAGAAAACGGGTTTAACGTGGTTGCGGTCGTTTCTCAAACGGATAAAAGAACGGGTAGAAAAAGAGAACTTAAACCAACCCCTTTAAAAGAATATGCGATTAGTCAAAATATTCCCGTATATCAATTTTAAAAAATTAGAGAAGAATATCACGTTTTAAAAGAACTAAACGCCGATATTATGGTAACTTGCGCATATGGTCAAATACTTAGCCAAGAAGTTATAGATTTAACGCCAAAAGGGGTATTTAATATCCACGCAAGTTTACTGCCAAAATATAGGGGAGCATCACCTATACAAAGCGTAATTTTAAACGGAGAAACAAAAACAGGCGTTACTATTATGAAAACCGATATCGGAGTTGATACGGGGGATATAGTTTCGGTAAAAGAATTGCAAATTTTACCAAACGAAACGGCAGGCGAGTTGTTTGATAGGTTATCAATAGTTGGTAGCGAGTTAATAGTAGAAACTTTAAAACTAATAGAGCAAGGCAAAGAAACTTACACACCGCAAGACCATACGAAAGCAACTCATAGCAAAATGATTTATAGGCAAGATGCGTTTATAGATTTTTCAGAAGATGCAAGCGTTATTTTAAACAAGGTTAGG
>JAGAUH010000069.1 GCA_017620875.1 Clostridia bacterium | reverse complement strand
CAATATGCAGAACTATTCTATGAGGCTCAAGAGTGGGCTTTTGGTCATACTTCTAACTACTACGCGGCAGATCCTTTCCACGAAGGTGGTATTAGACCTAGCGACGGTAGTTTAACCGACGACGTTGTTGCATCCGAACTTGCAAGTTCTTTAATTAAATACGACGCCAACGGCGTTTGGGTAATTCAAGCATGGCACTCTAATCCTACTAACGAATTATTACACGGATTAGAAGGCGTTAGAGAAGACCACGCGCTTGTGTTAGACCTTTGCGCGTTAGAAGCGCCAAAGTGGAACAGAACCGTTTACGGAGAAGATGGCGAAGGTGGTACGACCTTAGACAACATAGAGTTTAACGGTACGCCTTGGGTATGGTGTATGTTAGAAAACTATGGCGGTAACCCATCTATGGATGGAGAATTACAAAATATTATAGACCAACTAAATATAGCAAACCAAACCGCAGAACACCTAAAAGGTATCGGTATTATTGCAGAAGCAACTTTAGATAACCCTGCTTTATACAATATGTTGTTCGATATGGGTTGGAGAAGCGTAGAACTTAAAACCTGGTTAAAAGAGTACACGACCGCTAGATACGGAAGATATAGCGAAAACGTAGAAAAGGCTTGGGAATTAATAGAAGAAAGCGTTTATAACAAGCAAAACGGTTGGTACAGAACTACGCCTTGGATTTTAACTGCTATACCAGAATGGAGACAATATAACCAAACTATGCCTTACGACTACGTTAAATTAGAGCAAGCGTTAGAACTTTTATTAAAGGATTACGATTTGCTTTGCGGTAGCGAAGGTTACAGATACGATTTAGTAGAAATAATGCAACATATAGTTAGTCACTATGCTTGTATGATGCACAACGAAGTTTACTCTGCGTTTACCGCAAAAAATCTAACGGCGTTTAGAGCGGCAAGGGCAAAGTTCGAGGCTTGCTTCCCTATAATGAACGACGTGTTAGGTTGCCGTACGGAGTGGCTTGCAGGTGAGTGGATAAGAAGGGCAGAAGATTGGGGTGATATTTTAGATAACGACTTTGCTAGAGACAACCTTGTAGAAAATGCAAAAATGCTTATCACTTCTTGGGCAGACCAAATGGCTCTAAGGGCAATTCCAGATTATGCCGTTAGACATTACGAAGGTATGTTAATAGACTTATATCAAGCGCGTTGGACGGTATGGCTAGACAAACAAGACGCTAACCTTGCTAACGGAACACCTATTAAACAATTAGGCTTAGACGATTATTATTACGTTTATCGCGAGTGGATTTATAACGGAAAAACTTATACTAAAACCGCAAACGAAGACCTAAATCATTTAAGAGAAGTTGCAACTAACGTTTTAGCAAACGCTACTACTATAAAGGCTAGTATGACTGGTTATAGTTACAGTTTCGAAATTTTGGCTAAATTCCAACAAAAGTTTGCTTTAATAGATAAAACGAGATATTCTGAAAGTCAAATAGCAACCATTAACGAAGTTATGGCAAGATTAAATCAAGCCGAAAATGCTAGTTTAACTCAAGAAGATTATTATACTTTATTAACGGACGCTTACAAGGCAGACGTAATATTTGCTAATCCTCAAGGACACGCTCATAATTACCAAGCAGAAACTACGCCTAACGCAGACAACTTAGCAGCAGGTAAAACTTGTGCCGAATATGCTAAATACTATAAAGTATGTAGCGTTTGCGGTGCTAAATCTACCGAAACTTACGATTATATTGCAGGTGGTAAACTAGACCACGAATACTCTTACGTATCCGATGGAGAAGCGGGACACCACAAAGATTGCGATAACTGTTCAGACGTAACAGCAACCGAAAATCACGATTTCCAAGGTGGAAACACTTGTAAAGATTGTGGATATACAAAACCCGTAGCATCTAGTAGTTCTAGTGCTCCTAGTTCTTCTAGTCAAGAGCCTAGTAGTTCTTCTAGCGTGGTAGAAAGCAGTTCTAGTAGTCAAGCGCCTAGCAGTTCTTCTAGCAAACAAGAAGTTTCTAGTAGTTCTAGCGAAGTTGTTTCTTCTAGTAGTTCTTCTCAACAAGTTTCTAGTTCTAGCGTTACGGCAAGCAGTTCTAGCAAAGCGCCACAACCTGCTAAACGTGGAGGTTGTAACGGAAGTGTTGGTTCTGTGGGTTTAGTTACTCTATTAGGTTTAACTGCAGTTGCAGTATTAAAAAAGAAATCTAAAAGATAATATAGGGCTATATGTTAATAAACAGACTTTTTAATAACAAATTAAGCACCGTCTAAATTTAGGCGGTGCTTTTAAATTGGTTGAATAAAGCGTATAAATTTAAAAAAGTGGCAAAAAGTTTATCTCTCTTTTTTATTTCGGTAAAATATGACAAAATACGCGAATTTTTGCTATTAAAATATAATTTTTTTAGTATACGGGGTGTTATAATTTAAGAAAAAAAGGAGATACCGTAAAATTATGTCAGTTATGAGCGCAATTATTTTGCAAGAAGATTTGCCTTATGCAAACTCTTTAAAAGATATGCTAGATAAAACTAGTTACGTAAAAGTTTTATGTTCTACTAACGATGGTCAAATGGGACTAGATTTAATAAACAAATATTCCCCCGATTTAGTTATTTTAGATTTAATATTAAAAACTATGGACGGGCTAGAAATTTTACCCGAAATTAAAAAACAAAACCCAAATTGCAAGGTGGTAGTGCTAACTTATCTAACCGGGGACGAAAACGTTTCTAAGGCTACTTCGCTTGGAGCAGACTACTATCTAATAAAGCCAATTTCTTCCGAAATGATTTTAAAACGCATTTCTTCTTTTACAGAGCCAACCCTTTCTAAATCTACCTTAGACGATAAAATTAGCAAAATTTTTATTTCCGTTGGCATACCGCCACATATAAAAGGATATAGTTTCTTGCGAGAAGGGGTAAAAATGGTTGTAAACAACCCTAGTATTATAAACAATATTACTAAGCAGTTATATCCAATGATAGGCGAAAGATTTTCTACCACACCAAGCAAAGTAGAGCGTGCAATTAGGCACGCAATAGAAGTTAGTTGGGCAAAGGGTAGAATAGATAGTATAAATTCTCTTTTTGGCGTTAGCGTATATCTAGGGCAAGAAAAACCAACCAACGGCGAATTTATTGCACTCATTGCAGATAAAATGCTACTAGAAGGCATATAATTAAACTTCCTATTTGCTTCGTTCTACTGCGTTTCTGTTAAAACTCAAGACTTTGGTGACCAACAAGGTCAACCAAATCCTTTCCTTTTAACGAGCCTTGTATAACTTGCAACTAGAAAGTTTAATCCGTTTCTATTTAAATAATTATAAAACACTTACTTTTTATAGTAGGTGTTTTTTAAACTTTTGCGACCGACAAGGTTTATTGTATCCTGTAATTTTAGCGAGCCTAGTGCGTCAAAGTACGACTAAAAGTCAGTAATTTAACAAAGTAAAATTACAAGACCTAGCAGTCGACT
>JAGAUH010000068.1 GCA_017620875.1 Clostridia bacterium | reverse complement strand
TTTTTGCATTTTTAAGTTTTTCAAAAAGTTCGTTTCTTACTTTGTTTTCCCCTTGCATTGTCATAATAATTTTGTAGGCTCTATTTTTAATATAATCTAATTTTTCTTGTTGGGTGTAGTTTGCTTTTATAACGTATTCTCCACCAAACTTAAAGTTAGAAATATTAACTATTAAACAATCTCTTTGTTTAACTTCTTCCTTGTGTTTTTTATCGTTTAAAACAACGCTAACTCCCCCACAAGGATAAGTTAAATTTTTAAAAGCAATGCGTAATTCTCTCTTTTTAGGCATAACGTCTTTACCCATTGTAGTAATAACCACTTTTTGCTCTCCATTTTGGTTATAAGTGCGGATATAAGTCCATAATTCGCCCTTTTCGGTCTTTTCGTATAAAGCAAAAGTGCCTTCTCCATTGTAGATTTCTATTAGTAATTTTTGTGGGTTATCCGAACTGTTTCCTTGGTCTAAACTCCTAACGATAATTTGCCCTTCTTTAGCGAAAACGGGAATACTATCTAAAGTTCTATAAACTTCTATTTCTCTACCTCCAGAATATTCGTCCCCCGTAAAAATATCCGTCCACTTACCTTCTGGTAGCCATACTTTTGCGCTAGCAAGTCCCTTTTTGGTAGGCTCTAAAATAGGCGCTACCAATAGTCCGCCAAAATAGTATTGATTTTTATATTCGTAGGCTTCTTGGCAGTTATGATAGTAATACATTGGTTCTACAAGTAGATCGCCGTTTTCGTGGCAGTTGTAAGCGTGGGTATATAAAAATGGTATTAAACTATGACGATAGTTTAACCATTTTATAGCAAGTTCTCCAATGCCGTTTTTATAGTTAAAAGGCTCTTTGCTCATCATTTCGTCGTTGCAACTATGTAGCCTTAATATTGGCGAAAATACCCCATACTGAACGGAACGAAGATACAACTCGTCGTCTTTAACGCCGTGGAAGTGTCCGCCGATATCGTGACTCCACCAGCCGTAACCTATATTAGATGCCGTTGCCGTAAAATATGGCAAGTATTTTAAAGTTTTCCAAGTAATTAGCGTATCGCCCGAAAACCCTAAAGGATATCTATGAGCGCCCACCCCAAAATATCTAGACAAAATAATTCCATCTTGTTCGGTATCGGTTTTATCTAAATAGTGATAGTGGTTTAATAATAATAACGGATCTACCCCTTCTTTATTACTCTTTTGTCCTTGTTGCCAATCTATCCACCAAAAATCTACGCCGTCTTTTTCGTACGGGCGGTGGATAACTTTAAAATAATTGTTTACAAAATCGCTATTAGTCATATCAAACTTGATATGTTCTTCGGTTTCGGGATCTAAACCCATTTTTTTAGCAAATTCTTTATAGCAATCTTCAAACCACCTTACGCCAAGCGCAGGGTGAATATTTAAAGTTATTTTTAAATTTTTATTTTTTACTTCTTTTAAAAACTTTTTATAGTCCGGGAAAAGTTTTTTGTTCCAACTATAACCCGTCCAACCGTCGTTACCGCCAAAAAACTCGGTATTTTTACCACTTTCTGAAATAGCAAAATCTTTATCTAAATCGGTAGAATAATGCCAATCCATATCGATAGTTGCAACGGATAACGCAAGATTATTTTCTTCAAATTTTTCTAACAAGCCAAGATAAGTTTGGTCGGTATAAACGTAATATCTACTCCACCAATTACCTAACACGTATCTAGGTAGCATTGGCGTTTTACCACTTATGGCAAAAAAGGCTTTTATAGCGTCTTTATAGCATTTGCCATAAGCAAAAACGTACAAGTCGGAACTTAGTTTATCTCTACTATAAAATTCTCCGTCTTCTTTTAAAATAGGGTTTTTACTATCGTCTAAAACGGCAACTCCACTTTTAGAAATAATGCCGTTTTCTAAAACGATATTTTTATTGGTCCTAATATGAGTTTCTCCGTCGTATTGGTCTAAAGTACGATAAGTGCCTTTTAGGTTATCTTTATTGCTTATTTTTACCTTTTTGCCGTCTACCACAAGATAACTACGAGATAGAGAGCCAAGCAAATATAATTCTACCTTGCCCGTAGAAACGCATAAAAAGTTTTTGCCTTGCTCCACTTTAAAATCTACCTTTGGCAAATTTCTAAACCACACGGCAGAAGTTGCAAAATCACAAAACTCTTTAGTTTTGCTTTGTTCTATTCTAAATAGTCTATCGGTTAAAACAGTAATCCTAAAATCTTCGTATAAAACGATATTTTCTTTTAATGCCATAGGCTCGGTTTTTGCAATAAGATGCTTATCTAACATAGTTACCCTCTAAAGTATTGACTTATTCTAAAATACATTATACCATTATTTTTTTTCAAACTCAATGGTAATTGTAAACATTTTTTTATTTAAAAGGCGCATATTTTTACGCTTTTTTGCTTTTACTTGACTTTGTAACCAAATTATTATATACTATCACTAATAAAACTAGTATTTTTAGAATACAATATTGTGGAGAAAACCATGTCTGTAACAACCCAACTAATTTCTAGATACGATTTTGATAAACTATCTTTACCTAGCAAAAAGGTGCTAGAAGAAATTGTGCAAGACGTTAGGGTATTACTTTTCCCTAACCATTTTGGCGAGCCAAAATTAACGCAAGAAAACGCAACGGAAATTGTAGAAAAAAGAATAGAAGACCTTAAAAATAAACTAAAAAATCAATTATGCCTAGCATACGGATGCAAGTGCGAAAATAAAAACGGAAATTGCGAGCAGGCATTATCAGTTTGCCAAGATTTTATAAGTTTTTTACCAGAGTTAAAGGACATGCTAGAAATGGATATACAAGCCACTTTAAACGGCGACCCCGCAGCAGAAAGTACCGACCAAATTATATTTAGTTACCCTGGTATTTACGCAGTAACGGTATACCGTATAGCGCACTTTTTTCACGAGAGAAAAGTGCCTACCCTATCTCGTATATTAACTGAGCACGCACATAGCGTAACGGGTATAGATATTCACCCCGGTGCAAAAATTGGCAAACACTTTTTTATAGACCACGGCACGGGTATCGTTATTGGCGAAACCACTATAATTGGCGACAACGTAAAAATATATCAAGGCGTAACCTTGGGCGCGTTATCTATAAAAGATAGAGC
>JAGAUH010000067.1 GCA_017620875.1 Clostridia bacterium | reverse complement strand
TTACGAGTTAGACGACTTCCAAATTAATTCCATTACAGAAGGTAAACAAGCGCTTGGTAGCGCTATTGTAAAACTTAGATATAACGGAAAAGTTTATAGTGGTACGGGTATTTCTACCGACATTATCGGCGCAAGTATTAGGGCATACCTAAATGCGTTAAATAAAATCGTTTACGAAGAAATATAAGGAGTATAATATGAAACTATCATTTTCTACGAGAGGTTGGCATTATTCAACTTTTAACGAGTTTTGCGATATAGCAAAAGAAACTAAATTTGACGGAATAGAACTTCATAACGTATACAATAAATTGTTTACCGATAAAAACGGAGCGTTTCAAGATTATACTATTTCTCAAACACTTCGTACCTTATACGAAAAACAATTACAAATTCCTTGTATAGATACTTTATGTAACTTAGCAGATAAGTCTTCTTACGAAAAAATCAAAGAAGAAGTTTTAAAGTGTTTAGAACTTGCTTCTAGTTTGCATATACCAAATATTAGGTTAAAGGCATATGGTCAACAAGAGCAAATAGACGTCGTTTACGAGCATATAGCCGAGTTTTTGCCACTTGCCGAGCAAAAAAAGGTTACGCTTTTATTAGAAACTAGCGGACTTTTTGCAAACACTAGCGTTTTAAGAGAAATGCTTACTAGGTTTGCTAGCGATTATCTTGGTGCTATGTGGAATATTTCTCTTGCTTATTATTACGGTGGAGAAACTATAGAGCAAGTTATTAAAAATTTAGGTGCTTACGTTAAGCACGTTCAAATAAACGACGCAACTAAAAACGGAGAAGAAATTTCTTTCTGCCTTATGGGCGAAGGTGAACTCCCCGTTAAAGAAGTTATGCTTGCTTTACGCAGTGTAAACTACGACGGATTTATATCTTTAGTTTGGGATCCAACTTGGTGCGCAGAATTAGACGATATGGAAATTATTTTCTCTCAATTCGTCGGCTACATGAAGCAGTTTGCAGACACTTCTAAAAACGAAACTACTTATTATTATAACAAGGCAAGAACAGGTAAATTTATTTGGAAAAAAGACCTTATTATAGATGCAACTTTTCTACAAGTGCTAGATAAAATGGTAGAAGAATTTCCAGACCAATACGCGTTTAAATATACCACTTTAGATTACACTAGAACTTATAGCGAATTTAGAGACGACGTAGACGAGTTTGCTCGTTCTTTAATTGCACTAGGAGTAAAAGCGGGTAGTCACGTTGCAGTTTGGGCTACAAACGTACCACAATGGTATATTGCTTTTTGGGCTACTACAAAAATTGGCGCAGTACTCGTTACTATGAACACCGCCTACAAAATTCACGAAGCAGAATATTTATTAAAACAATCGGATACTCATACTTTAATTATGGTTGAAGGATATAGAGATAGCAATTATAGTCGAATTATTGCAGAACTTTGTCCAGAATTAGAAAACGTTAAAAACGGCGCTCAACTACACAGTAAGCGTTTGCCATTTTTAAGAAACGTTATTACTGTTGGTTTTAAACAAAAAGGTTGTTTAACTTGGCAAGAAGCCGTTGATAAGGCTAGTCAAGTTCCCGTAGAAGAAGTATATCGTATGGCGGCAAAAGTTGATAAAGACGATGTTTGTAATATGCAATACACTAGTGGAACAACTGGTTTTCCTAAAGGCGTAATGCTAACTCACCACAACGTTGTAAACAATGGTAAATGTATTGGTGATAGAATGGATTTATCTACCGCAGACCGTATGATGATACAAGTACCTATGTTCCACTGTTTCGGTATGGTGCTTGCTATGACTGCTAGTATGACTCACGGCGTAACGCTTTACCCACTACCATATTTTTCACCAAAGCCTGCGTTAAGTTGTATTAATAACGAAAGTATAACCGCTTTCCACGGCGTTCCAACAATGTTTATCGCTTTACTAGAGCACCCAGATTTCCCTAATACCGATTTCTCTCATATGAGAACGGGTATTATGGCAGGTAGCCCTTGTCCAATTGCTATCATGCAAGAAGTAGTAAACAAAATGAATATGAAAGAAATTACCATAGTTTATGGTCAAACCGAAGCAAGCCCAGGTTGTACTATGAGTTCTACCGACGATAGTTTAGAAGTTAGGGTTGGTACGGTTGGTAGAGCCTTACCAGAAATAGAATGTAAAATTGTCGATCCGGAAACGGGCGAAGACTGTCCTGACAACGTAAACGGAGAGTTCGTTGCTAGGGGATACAATATCATGAAAGGTTATTATAAAATGCCTAAAGAAACTGCCGCCGCAATAGATAAAGACGGTTGGTTGCATACGGGCGACCTTGCTTGTCGTACACCAGAAGGTAACTATCGTATTACGGGAAGATTAAAAGATATGATTATCCGTGGTGGCGAAAATATTTATCCGAAAGAAATAGAAGAATTTATATACACTCATTCAAAGGTTAAAGACGTGCAAGTTATCGGCGTTCCAGACGAACAATACGGCGAAGAAATTATGGCTTGTATCGTTTTAAAAGACGGCGAAACTATGACCGTAGAAGAAATGAAACAATACGTTTTAGATCATATGGCAAAACATAAAGTTCCAAAGTATATAGAGTTCGTTACAGGCTTCCCTATGAACGCTGCAGGTAAAATCTTAAAATATAAAATGAGAGAAGATGCTATTCAAAAACTAGGATTACAAAAGGCTAATAGTGTGGTAACGGCATAATGGTACAAGGTAAATATTTTGTAACGGATTCGCATTGTCACGTGTATCCTGAAAAAATTGCCGCAAAAGCAGTTGGCGGAACGGATAATTTTTACGGTGTTGTATCTCATTGTACGGGCACCTTTGACAATCTCGTTAAAGAAGGTAAAAAAGCCGGTATAGATAGGTTTATCGTGCAATCCGTAGCCACAACGCCAAAGCAAGTTGGCAGTATTAATAAATTTATCAAAGAAGAAGTTTCTGCCTATCCCGATATTTTAGTTGGGTTAGGCACTCTTCACCCAGATAGTCAAAATCAACAAGCAGACGTAAAAGAAATATTAGAACTTGGTTTAAAAGGCGTAAAACTTCACCCCGACATACAAGATTTTAAATTAGACGACGTTAGATGTTTAAAAATTTACGAAATTTTCTATAGAGAAGGTTTGCCAATTTTAATTCATACGGGGGATAGTAGGTACGATAATTCTAACCCTAATAGGCTAATTCCTATTTTAAAATCTTTTCCTAAACTAATCGTCGTTGGGGCACACTTTGGCGGATATTCTATATGGGAACACGCTAGTAGAGTGCTACCAGAGTTTGAAAATTTATACGTAGATTGTTCTTCTTCTTTTCCGTTTATCAGTAAAGAATTAGCAAAAGAACTAGTTAAAAGATATACTACGGATAAAGTTTTGTTTGGTACCGATTATCCAATGTGGTCGCCAAATAAAGAGATTTCTGCTTTTTTAAGTTTAGGGTTTTCAGAGCAAGAGTATAAAAAAATGTTTAATACCAACGCAGAAAAGGTCTTTATTAAATAAATTTAATAAAAATTTTATTTAACTATTGACTAATAATGCTAAAAGTTGTATAATTTTATCGTTGGTAAAAAATTATGGTTAACGAAAATAGAAATTATTATTACGCATATTACTATTTTAGAAACTATTTTGTTTAGTTTCATAGTTTTGTTGCGGTTTTATTTTTGTTAGCAAATTAAATATTGTTTAATAATACCGCCAAAAGAATTTGGCGGTATGTTTTTTTAAATACAAAAGGAGTGTTTTTATGTGGATTGCATACTTAATTTTAGGCGTTTACGCCCTTAGTATGATTGGTATTGCCATTTACACAAGAAACCGTTCTAAATCGGTAGACGATTTTTTGCATGGTGGTAAAAAGGGACTTAACGGATGGATGACCGCTTTTGCTTACGGAACAACTTATTTTTCTGCAGTTAT
>JAGAUH010000066.1 GCA_017620875.1 Clostridia bacterium | reverse complement strand
CTACGGGTATACCAACCGTTGCCTGAACCCTTGCAAAGTTTGGTCTATCTGACAACCTATCTATAGAAACGCCCGTAAGCGTTGCCTCGGTAGAAGTACTTTTTGCGCTTACAAAAGTTAGCGGATAAGTAGGATTTTCAGGCGTATTTTGACTTAGCACTATTAACACGTTATCTTCTTGCCCCTGTTTTAAACAAGCATCAAACACTTTATTTACTTGTATACAAACCTTTTCGCATAGTCCATTTGCAGGATTTCCGTTAATAGGTCCGGGACATCGGTCAGAAGAAAAATTAGAGAAAAATGACATTTTTGTACCTCCTTCAGTTTAGTATATGTTTTTTTGTTACATTTTGACAAAATTTTTTAACATACTACATAATATGAAAAAGATAATTTATTTTATACTTATTATTAGTCTTTTATTTTGTGTTAGTTGTAAAAGTAAACACAATAAAACCTTGCCGCCAAAAGAGATTTATTTAACCTTTGACGACGGGCCTTGTAACAATACACTTAAAATTTTAGAAGTGTTAGAAAAATACGATATTAAAGCAACCTTTTTCGTGGTTGGAACTATGGTAGAAAAACACCCCGATATACTAAAAAAAACCTACGAATTAGGTCATAGCGTAGGATTGCACTCTTATAGCCATATTTACAAAAAAATTTATTCTACCAATCAAGAACTTCAACAAGACGTACTCTCTTGCTATAACGCAGTAAAAAAGGTAATACCCGACTTTAGTGGGGCTATATATCGTTTCCCCGGGGGTTCGTTTAACTTGACTAATAACACTAAACAAGCAGTATTAGACCTTGGTTTTACCTATTACGATTGGAACGCTTCTACTATGGATTCGGAAGGAAAATTTACCCCTTACGAACTTTATAAAAACGCCGTAAACACTTCTTTAAACAAAAATAAAATTATACTACTTGCACACGACACAAAGCCTAACGTTACGCTCGCTCTAGAAGATATTATAAAACACTTTTTAAACGGCGGTTACACCTTTAAAAAATTATAATCGATAAATTTTTATCTAATAAGCAATATCATTGACTTTTACTCTTATTTATGATAAAATATTTTAGATTTTACAAATAGGAGCAAACGTTTTGAGTTTTTCTGAAATACTAAACTTTTTAACGTCTTCTCAGTTTGGAATATGGGGTTGGCCTACTATAATTATTATTTTAGGAACGGGAATTTATTTAACCTTTAAGCTAAAATTTTTACAAGTGAGAAAATTTCCGCATACGATAAACTCTACCCTAATTTCTTCTGCAAAGAGCGTAAAAGTTAAAAACAATAAAAAATCCGTTTCCGCCTTTGAAGCCTTTTCTACCGCAATTAGCGGTTCTATTGGAACGGGCAATATTATAGGCGTTACCAACGCTATTTTAACGGGTGGTCCCGGGGCTATTTTTTGGATGTGGATTTCTGCGTTTTTTGGTATGGTAACAAACTATACCGAAACGGTTTTATCCGTTTATTATCGCAAAAAAAACAGTAAAGGGGAATACGTTGGCGGACCTGCCTATTACATAACTAACGGATTAAAATTAAAGTGGCTAGCATATATTGCTTGTGTTTTTTGCCTAATTGCTTCCGTTGGAATGAGCGCGGTGCAAACCAATAAAATTAGTAGCACGATAGTTGGCAGTATAGGAAACGACGAAGTATGGTTAAAACTTTTAATTGGTACAATTGTAGCAGTTTTAATTGCGTTAATTATTTTAGGTGGCGTTAAAAGAATTGGTAAAGTAAGTTCTTTTTTAGTGCCTTTTATGACTATTGCGTTTTTTATACTTGCAATAATTATTATATGCTCTAACTATCAAAGTTTACCTTTTGCAATTAAAAGCATTTTTAAATACGCTTTTAACTTTAAAAGCGCAGGCGGTGGTATTTTGGGTTATGCAACTAGCCAAATAATTCAAAAAGGTATGTCTAGGGGTATTTTCTCTAACGAGGCGGGGCTTGGCTCATCTAGTATTGCGCACGCCTCTACCAACGAAACCGAACCCGTTAAACAAGGGCTTTGGGGAATACTTGCCGTGTTTATAGACACCTTTGTAGTTTGCACGCTAACTTCTTTAATAATACTATCTAGTTTCGACTTAACTACCCTTTCTTCTACTAGCATTGACACCGCCGTTGCAATATCTGCTTTTTCTAACACCTTTGGTAGTTTTGGAAAAGTTGCTTTTAGCATTATTTTACCTGTATTTGCCTTTACAACGATACTTGCGTGGGCGTTTTACGGTGAAAAAAGCATAGAATTTATCTTTGAAAAATTTGGTAGTAAGGCTCAGCAAATTGCAACTATTATATTTAAAACGCTATTTGTTGTTTTAATAGTTTTATGGGCAATTGTTGAGAGTGATATAGTTTGGAATTTATCTGACGTGTCTAACGTGTTAATGTGTTTACCAAACCTAATTGCGCTAATCTTTTTATCTAACGTAGTGGTAAAAATAACAAAAAACTATTTTGCAAGAAAAAAAGGCGAAAACTTAGAACCTATGATATCCGCTTATAAAGAAAATTTACAAAACGAAACGCAAGAAGACAATATCGAATAATAAAATTAGCCACTTTTAAAAGTGGCTTTTTTATTGTTATTTTATATAAAAAAAGTCCCCAATTTACTTTTTTGTAAATTGGGGTTAATTTATTTTGCAATTGAGTTAGCAAGTTGTACAAATTGTAAAGGCGATAAAGTTTCTCCCCTACACATAATATCTAAGTTTTGGCTTACTAAAAGATTTTCTGCTTGCTCTCTTGTAAACTTAAAATTGTTAATTAAATTATTTACAAAAGTCTTTCTTCTACTAGAAAAAGCGCACCTTACTAAATCTCTAAAAATTTTTATATCTACGATATCGTACTTTGTTTTATCCATTACTATATGAACGACTGCAGAATCTACCTTTGGCATTGGATAAAATTTTGTTTTGTCTACGTTTACTATAATGCTAGTGTTTGCAACGGCGTTTACGCCAACCGTAATACTACCGTAATCGGCAGTGCCTTCTTTAGCGCAAATACGCTCGGCAACTTCTTTTTGTATCATTGCGGTTATGCTTTTGCACTTAGTAGCGGTATCTACAAACTTCATAATGAGTGGGCTAGTTATGTAATAAGGTATATTTGCAACCACCCTATACTCACCGCCAATCTTTTTTTCTATTTCTTCTATAGAAGTTTTTAACGCGTCTGCAAAGACTATTTCTACGTTGTCTAATCCGTTTAAAGTTTTATCTAAAACGCCCTTTAAAGACTTATCTATTTCGTACCCAACTACTTTTTTTGCGTGGGAAGAAAGTACCCTTGTTAAAGTTCCTGCGCCTACGCCAATTTCTAAAACCCTATCTTCTTTAGTTACGCCTGCGCCAACGGCAATTTGCTCTAATATGGTATTATCGCTTAAAAAATTTTGACCAAAATTTTTTTTAAACGAAAAATTATTTTCTTGTAATATCTTTTTTAAATCCATATTAAAATTTTACCTTATAAAAATTTTGTGCATTTATTAAAATTTGCTCTTTTAACTCGTTATGCTCTACGCCGTAAATTTTAGCAAGTTTATCTACGATAATAGGTATATTTTTGCTTGTGTTTAGCGTACCCCTATAAGGCACGGGCGCCATATAAGGACTATCCGTTTCGGATAAAACCCTATCTATTGGTATCTCTTTTAAAACTCTTTCTTTTTTAGCGTTTTTAAAAGTTATTACTCCGCCAAAAGAAAAATATGCGTTATATTTAAGCAATATTTTAGCAACTTCTGCGCTATCTGAAAAACAATGAAGCAATATTCCGTTATTTAAATAACCTTTATATTCTTCTATAATATTTAACATATCTTGCACGCACTCTCTAGAGTGTATAACGAGTGGCATATTTAACTCGTCGGCAATTTTTATTTGCTCTATAAAAATCTTTTTTTGTTCTTGTTTTTGCTCTGGCGAATAGTGATAATCTAGCCCACACTCGCCAACCGCTAAACATTTTTTATGCTTGCATATATCGTAAAAACCAGATAAAAAACTGTTGTAATCCCCCTTTAATTCGTTAGGGTGTAATCCACAAGTAAAATAACTATCTTGGTATTTTTCTGCAAGGGTTACGGAATAACTCGTACTATCTAAATCGTAACCGGAATTAACGACGATAGTATTGCCATTTAGTTCTTTATACAAGTTTTCTACGTCTAACCTACTATCCGTTAAGTGGGTGTGTACGTCTATATATTTCATATTAATCGTTATATAGCCCTACTTTTATCTAACGGTGCTACCGCTAGGCATATCTTGCTCTGGGGTGATTAGGCAAACTTTCCCGTCTTTTTCGGCGCATAATAGCATTCCTTGGGATAGTTCTCCACAAAGTTTTGCAGGCTTTAAGTTGGCAACTAAAATTACTTTTTTACCAACCATTTGTTCTGGCGTGTAATACTCTGCTAGCCCAGACACAACTTGTCTTGTTTCTTCGCCAACTTTTAAGGTGCTCTTAAGTAATTTTTTACTTTTTGCAACTTTTTCGCAAGCGATAATTTCGGCAACTTTTAGTTCGGTTTTAAAAAAGTCGTCTATAGAGATTTCTTCTTTAACATCTTCTTTTTGCTTAGTTTCTTGTTTTTGCGCTTGTTTTTGCGCTGCAATTTCGTTCATTTTTTTAATTTCTTCCGTCATATCTATTCTTGGGAATAGTACCCCCGTAGAAACGGTTATACCTTCTTTTAAAATTCCGTAAGTTTTAACTTCTTGAATATTAACTTTATCGTCTAGACCAAACATTTCTAACGCTTTTTTAGGCATTTGAGTTATAAACGGCGTTAATATTAACGAACAAATACGGATAACTTCTGACAAGTTATAAAGCACTTCGCCAAGTCTTGCCTTTTGTGTTTCGTCTTTGGCTAGTTTCCAAGGCTCGGTTTCGTCTATATACTTGTTTGCCCTAGATAACACTTTAAATATTTCGTTAAGGGCTTCCGGTACGTTTATTTGGTCCATTTTTTCTTGAACTTTATCAAACAAACTTGTAGCCATATCTATTAGTTCTTTGTCTAATTCGTTTGCAATTTTACCGCTAGGAAGTTTACCAAAATATTTGTTTATCATTGCGGTGGTACGAGAAACTAAGTTACCATAGATATTTGCCAAATCGCTATTTATCCTAGTAAGTAAAGATTCGTTTGTGTAAACGCCGTCGTTACCAAAAGGAATTTCTCTTAGTAAGAAATATCTTATAGCATCAGAGCCGTATCTTTGTACAAGTTTAAGCGGATCGGTTAGTTCTGCACCAACTTTATCTTGTTTACTTTTAGATAATTTATCTCCACCAATTAGTAGCCAACCGTGTCCGTATACTTGAGTAGGTACGGGTTCGCCTAATGCCATTAGTATTGCAGGCCAAATTATCGCGTGGAAACGAATAATTTCTTTACCGGTAAGGTGCAAGTCTACTGGCCAATATTTTTTATATAAACTATCGTCTTCTGAGCCGTATCCAAGGGCGGTTATATAGTTAGAAAGTGCGTCTATCCAAACGTAAACCGTGTGCTTTTTATCAAAAGTTACGGGAACGCCCCACTTAATAGTAGTACGAGAAACACATAAATCTTGTAAACCCGTGTCGTTTTTGATAAAGTTATTTATCATTTCGTTTACCCTAGATTTAGGTTGTAAAAATTCTTTATTGTTTTCGTACAACTCGATAATCTTGTCGGCATATTTGCTTAGTCTAAAAAAGTAACTTTCTTCTTTAGCCTTTTGCACTTCTCTACCGCAATCCGGACATTTGCCGTCTACTAACTGGGTTTCCGTCCAAAAAGATTCGCACGGAGCACAATATAATCCTTCGTATTCGGATTTGTAAATTTCGCCCTTTTCGTATAATTTTTCGAATATTTTTTGTACGCTCTTTACGTGATAATCGTCGGTAGTACGGATAAATTTATCGTAAGAAACGTCTAACAATCTCCAAATTTCTTTTAACTCGTCTACTAAAGGATTTATAAATTCCATAGGGGTTAAACCCTTTTCTTGAGCCTTTTTTTCTATTTTTTGACCGTGCTCGTCGGTACCCGTTAAAAAGAATACGTCTTTGCCTAGCATACGGTTAAATCTAGCAAAAGCATCACAAACAACGGTTGTGTAGCAGTGTCCTATATGCCAATTTCCACTAGGATAATATATAGGTGTTGTAATATAAAAGGTCTTTTTATCCATAAACCCCTCCAGTATAGTTATTTGTATATTTTGTATATTTTTTAAGTGTATTAAAACCACATCAAAAATCTTTTAAAATGTGTTAAAAGATTTAACAAAACAGAGTTTTGTTCTAAAAACTATCGTTTTTACACTTCCTGTTTCTAATATCGCGAAGTTAATGCTCCTTGCGAGCAAAGCATTAATTATATTATAATCTTACGATTGAAATATGGCGAAGTTGTAAATCCTTGTAAACAAGTTTATAACTTCTTATATTATAATCTAACGATTGAAATATGGCGAAGTTGTAAATCCTTGTAAACAAGTTTCCAACTTCTTATATTATAAACCACATTGTAAATCTTTTGCCAAAGGCAAAATCTTTGCAAAATTGAAAATTTTGCCGTAAAAACAAAAGTTTTTACACTTCCTGTTTGTAATATCGCGAAGTTAATGCTCCTTGCAAGCAAAGCATTAACTTCTTATATTATACAGCAAAAAATAATAAAAGTAAAACATAATTATATTTTTTTTATCATACCATTTAATATGAATACTGTTTTTGCCTTTATATTGCTAAGTTCTTTGGTAGCGCTTATTTGCATAAACCCAACGCAAATTTTACCAACTATGCTTTTAGGTGGCGAAAAGGCAATTTCTTTATGCCTAACTCTACTACCAACTTATGCACTTTGGCTTGGATTTTTTAGTTTGGTAGAAGCAAGTGGATTGGGGCAAAAACTCGCAAAAATATTGTTTTTGCCAATTAAAAAACTTTTTGGCAAAGTAGATAAAGAAACAAACACACTAATATCTTTAAACATATCGGCAAATTTACTTGGTATGAGCGGTATTGCAACACCACTTGGTATTTCCGCTTGTAACAATTTAGATAAACAAAACAATTTAAAAGGCGTTTCTACACTTTTTATTTTATCTTGCACGGGGTTATGCTTGTTGCCAACTTCAGTTATAAGTTTAAGGGCAAAATTTTTATCTAATAACCCATACGATATTATAATACCTACTTTTTTATCTAGCATAGTTTTTGCCTTTGTGGGTTTGTTTTTAGTTAAAATTTTTATAAAAAATGAAGATATTTAATTATATTGTACCGCTATTATTTATTTTATTAGTTTTATATTGCAAATTAAAAAAAGTTGCCGTTTACGACAACTTTATTTTAGGTATAAAAAAATCTTTACCATTAATATACTCACTATTCCCCTATTTAGTGGGCATTTTTATTATGAGCGAACTTTTTACCACGAGTGGACTTAGCGAAAGATTTGTAAAATTTTTATCGCCTATTTTTAAATTTTTATCTATCCCGCCCGAAATTGCTCCGTTAGTAATTATAAAGCCCTTTTCGGGTAGTGGTAGTTTAGGATTATTGTCTAATTTATACACCAAATACGGCGTTGACAGTTATATTTCTCGGTGCGGTTCTTGCGTGTACGCTAGTAGCGAAGCAGTTTTTTACGTAAGTTCCGTTTATTTTTGTAGTTGTAAAAACAAAAAACTTTATATGCCAATATTATTTAGCATAATTGCGTTTTTTTGCTCTGTTATTTTTGCTTGTTTTATATGCAAAATTTTATAATTATTATGGCTATTTTACATAAATTTTAATCGAATAATAACTAAATT
>JAGAUH010000065.1 GCA_017620875.1 Clostridia bacterium | reverse complement strand
ATTGCTTTTATAAAATCTTCTATTATGGTAGGATTTTCTGGATTGTCAAACGCCATAACAGAACTTGGACGAAGAAGTAAACATCCGTAATAAGCACCTATTTTTTTACCAGTTAAAGGATTTACCACTTTTTCTTTTATTGTATCAAAGCCAACCCTATCCCTAAGCATTTCTAAAAAGTGAATTACGTTAGTTTCGCCTTTATACTCATTTTCCAACTTTAAATAATTATGTACTCTTTGAGAAAAGTACTCGTTATTTTTCATATCGTCGTTAACTCTTTTAATAACGTTATGACAAGCCGAACATAAAGTTAAAAGTTCTTGGTTATGCTCTTTAGCATCTACTAACGCCCTTACGGAAGAAAGTTTTGTTGCAATTTCGTCTTGACTTGTGGTATAACAACCACCGCAACATTGCCACTCTTTTATTTCTTCCATAGTAACGCCTAACACTTCGGCACATTTTTTTGCATAAATATCAAGTTGTTTTCCTTTTGCTTTTAAAGTGCAACCTGGATAATAACTAAATTTCATAAAAACTCCTAAGGCAAATTAGTCTTCTTTTGCCATTTCTTCTGGTTTAAATACTTCGTCAAATCTTTCTGCAGTTAAAAATCCTAATTTTACGCACGCTTCTTTTAAAGATATATTTTCTTTAAATGCAAGTTTTGCGGTTTTAGCAGCGTTATCGTATCCGATATAAGGATTTAACGCGGTAACTAACATTAGAGAATTATATAAGTTATGAGACATTTTTCTTTATCTGCAACGATACCAACTGCACAATTATCGTTGAAAGAAATAATTCCTTCTGCTAGTAGTTTTGCAGATTGTAAGAAATTGTATATCATAACAGGCATAAATACGTTTAACTCAAAATTACCTTGGCTAGCACCCATAGATACTGCAACGTCGTTTGCCATAACTTGTACTGCAACCATTGTTAAGGATTCGCATTGAGTTGGATTTACTTTTCCTGGCATAATAGAACTACCTGGTTCGTTTTCTGGGATTTTAATTTCCCCGATACCACACCTAGGTCCACTAGCAAGCCATCTTACGTCGTTTGCAATTTTCATAAGGTTGCAAGCAAGCGCTTTCATAGCACCGTGAGCAAATACTAAAGCATCTTTACTAGTTAGTGCGTGGAACTTATTAGGACTCGTTTTAAATTGTTTGCCCGTTATTTGACTAACGAATTCGGCAACTTTTTCGTCAAATCCTTTTGGAGCGTTTAAGCCCGTACCAACAGCAGTGCCCCCTAGTGCTAATAAACTTAGTTTAGGTAAAGATAATTCTAACATTTCTTTTGTTTCTATAAGCATTTGTTTCCAACCGCTTATTTCTTGAGCAAAAGAAATAGGAACTGCATCTTGTAAGTGAGTTCTACCACTTTTTACTATGCCTTTATTTTCTTGTTCTAATCTATTAAAAGTAGCAATTAACTTATCGATTGCAGGGATAAGTTTATCTTGAATAGAAATTACACCTGCAATACTCATTGCCGTAGGGAAAGTATCGTTACTACTTTGGCTCATGTTAATATCGTCGTTTGGGTGAAGAAGTTTTTTGCCGGCAATTTCGTTACCACGATTTGCAATAACTTCGTTAGAGTTCATGTTAGATTGTGTACCACTACCCGTTTGCCAAACCACTAAAGGGAAATGGTCGTTTAACACTCCACTTGTTACTTCATCGCAGACTTTAACAATAACTTCTAATTTTTCGTCTGACAATTTGCCTAAAGCGTTATTTGCAAGCGCTGCGGCTTTTTTAAGGATACCAAACGCGGAAGTTATTTCTCTTGGCATAATTTCTCCGCCAATTTTAAAGTTTTGTAAACTTCTTTGAGTTTGAGCAGCCCAATATTTGTCTGCAGGAACTTTCATTTCTCCCATAGAGTCTTTTTCGATACGATAATCCATAATATATCTCCTTATTACTTATTTTCTAAAACTGTTTTTACTTTTGTAGATAATATTGCAAGCGAAGCCGCAATATCTACGTCTTGCACAAACACACCTTGCGGAACTTGTAGATTTACAGGGGCAAAGTTTAATATACCGATAATACCCGCTTTAACAAGTTCGTCGCAAACTGACTGCGCATCTTTTTCTCTTACGGCAAGAACTGCCATATAAAGTTGATTTTCTTTTACAAATTCGGTTAATTCCGCAGTAGAATAAATAGATATTCCGTTAATTGTGTTACCAAACAATTGTTCGTTTACGTCGAACGCACCAACTATTTGCAACCCATATTTTTCGAATCCTTTGTAAGAAAGTAATGCAGAACCTAATTTACCAACCCCAATTAAACAAGCCTTTTGGGTTTTTGTGTAACCCAAAAAATTTTCGATATCGTGTATTAACGTACTAAGTTTAAAACCAACCTTTGGCTTACCACTAGAACTAGATACGACAGCAATATCTTTTTTAACTTGCACTGAGTTAAGATTTAAGTTTTCTGCAATGGCAACGCTAGAAACGTATTCTTCTCCGCTAGATGCCATTTCGTGTAAGCATCTAAGATATACAGGAAGTCTTTTTAGCGTTGCGTTAGAAATTAGTTTAATATCCATTTTTCACCAAAAAACAACGTTTTTTTAAATAAATCTATTTTTATCGATATTATTTTACCTATTTATTTTACAAAAGAATATTATAT
>JAGAUH010000064.1 GCA_017620875.1 Clostridia bacterium | reverse complement strand
CTGCGTCAAAGTACGACTAAAAGTCAGTAATTTAGCAAAGTAAAATTACAAGACCTAGCAGTCGACTTTTTAAAATCCCAAAAAATTTTTTACAAGTGGTTGTAAAAATTTTGTTTGGGAACCCTAAATTTATCCCAAAAAACTTTTGCTTTACAAAACTTTTTCGGGAACCCTAATAAAATTTTTTTACGGATTTCCTAGCACTACTTGCAACTATCCAATTTTACCCGTTTCTATTTGAGTTTTGTTCGTCTCTAGAAAGTTTAACCTTTCATTATTTAGGGAACTTGTTGTGATATGTTTTTACTACGGTTACGTACAGACGTACGCTCCCTTGGTGGTTTTTGTATTTCTTCGTCTAACTCGCATCTTTTCGTTTTTACCCGTTTCTATTTGAGTTTTGTTCGTTTCTAGAAAATTTATTCTTTCTTTATTTAAATGCGAATATAAAATTTAGCACTAGATATTCTAGTGCTTTTTTGTTTAAGGTGTAAATATCTGCGTGCTTTACTTGAAAAAATTTTAAAAATAATATACAATTATTTTTAGGAGTATAATTATGATTAGTTTAATTGGTCTTGGTGTAAAGGCGGGAGATTTATCTTATAGCGCCTTAAAAGAATTAAAAAGTGGTAAAAAAGTTTTTGTTAGGACAGAGCAAGTTGACGCGATAGAAGTTTTAAAACAAGAAAATATCAATTTCGTTTCGTTAGACTATTTGTACGATTGCAGTAAAAATTTTAACACTTTAAACAAAAAAATATATTCTACACTTTTAAAAGAGCATAAATTGGGGGATATTTGCTATTGTGTAGACGGCGACGTGTTAGAAGATACCGTTTGTAAAAAACTACTTGGTAAAAAATTTATAAAAGCCTATAACGGAGTTTCTAAAAGTTCTAACGTGCTTTCCGTTTGTGGGTTAGGTGGGGCTTATACTAGCGTTTCCGCTCACGAAATAAACCTTTTATCCGACAACGTGGTTTGTCCTTTAGTTGTTTACGATTTAGACGATTTACTAGTTGCAGGCAACGTAAAACTAAAATTATCCGATTATTTTGGCGACGAAACTCAAATTTATTTCGTTAGCGGGCAAAAGGCTAAAAAAATACCACTATATCAGATAGATTGGCAAAAAGAATATAGTTATAAAACGGCGTTAGTTATACCAGAGCAAAAACTAATTGATAAAAAAAGGTTTAATTTTGACGACCTATTAGAAATTATAAGGGTATTAAGGGGTGAAAACGGTTGCCCTTGGGATAAAGTACAAACCAAAGAGAGCATAACCAAAAACCTTATAGAAGAATGTTACGAACTTGTTGACGCAATTAAGTTAGACGACGAAGGTAAAATGCAAGAAGAAATTGGCGATAATCTTTTGCAGTGTGCGTTTCATATTATCTTTGCAGAAGAAAGAGAGACCTTTAACAAAAATGACGTTTTATCAGAGATATGTTCTAAACTAATTTTTAGGCACTCTCACGTGTTTGGGTCGGATAGCGCGCAAAACTCTAACGACGCTTTATCCGTTTGGGAAAAAAATAAGGTAATAGAAAAAAATATGATCACCGCTTTAGATACCGTAAAAGACGTGCCTAAATGTTTTCCTAGTTTAATGCGCGCTCAAAAGGTGTATAAAAGGGCGGTTAAAGGCGGATATAAAAAATATACCAAGCAAGAAATTTTATCTAAAATAAAAGCAACCGATAACGTTGAGGATATACTACTATTTTCCGCAATGTTGTGTTACGTGTTAGACCTAGATGCAGAAGAAATTTTATACGATAAAATAGAGAGTTTTATCGTAGAACTTAGCAAGGTGTTAGTATGATAAAAAGCGTTAATATAGGGGGCTATATAACGGCTAATAACCTTTTTATTGCACCACTTGCGGGGTTTACGGACCACGCTTTTAGACAAGTTTGTTTATCTTTAGGGGCGGGGCTTGTCTATACCGAAATGGTTAGTGCAAAAGCCCTTATACACGATAACGAAAGGACCAAAGAATTGCTAATTGGCGCAAACGATAAAACCGTTGCTCAAATTTTTGGCAACGAGCCGGAAACTTTAAAACTTGCTTGCTTGCACCAAGATATTGCGCCATATAAATTAGTAGATATAAATATGGGGTGTCCTGCGCCAAAGATTTACGGCAATAAAGAAGGTAGTTACCTTTTAAACGATTTTAATTTAGCGGGTAAAATTATTTACGAGTGCGCTAAAACCGACAAAATAATTACCGTAAAAACAAGGTTAGGCATAACGGACGAAAATCCTTTAATATTAGATTTTGCAAAACTTTGCGAAGATAACGGGGCAAAACTAATAACCATACACGCACGCAGTAAAGAGGCTGTTTATAGTGGCGAGTGCAATTATGGTTTGGTAGAAAAAGTAAAAGGTAAAATAAATATCCCCGTTATTGTAAACGGCGGTATTTTTACTAAAGAAGACGGATTAAAAGCCTATAAAGATAGCGGAGCAGACGGAATTATGCTAGCAAGGGGCGTGCTAGAAAATCCTACTTTAATTTGCGATTTTTTAAACACTAAAGCCCCTAGCGTAAAAAGTTTACTATTTAGGCAACTACAAATTTTACAAGATACTTTTTTAAAAGAAGAATACGTTTGCGTGCGTATGCGTAAGGCTATTGCCTACTACCTAAAAAGGGTTAGGGGTTCTAAAGAGGCTAAAATTAAAATTTTTAACGCAAAAACCATTAAAGAAATAAAAGAAATTTTATCCCCATTAGATTTTTAACAAATTTTAATACTTTGTTATATAATGTAATATTGGGTTTTTATATGAAAGTTTGTTTTGTATCTCGTGGCAGGGTAGAAGATTTTAGTGCAAGTAGTTTATTAGATTCCGAAATTATAGTTTTCGGCTTTGGCTCTATCGGGGAGTTAAATTATAAAAAAGAACTCCGTGGCGAAAGCGAAGAACTAGTAAAAATAGGTAGGCTATCTAAAGAGTGTAACGCAACGGTAATTTGCGGAACGGAAACCGAAAATTACGGAATAAAAAGGCTTTCTGCCGTGGTTGCGGATAGGGGTAAAATTATCGG
>JAGAUH010000063.1 GCA_017620875.1 Clostridia bacterium | reverse complement strand
TTAATTATAGTTGGGGCAATCGTTATGAAGGGTAATCCTTTTTTCACCCAAGATAGACCTGGTAAAAACGGAAAGATTTTTAAACTTATAAAGTTTAGGTCTATGAATAATAAAAAAGACGAAAACGGAAACTTATTGCCAGACGAACTTAGGCTTACTAAATACGGCAAGTTTTTAAGGGCTACTAGTTTAGACGAACTACCAGAACTTTTTAATATTTTTATAGGACAAATGAGTATAGTAGGTCCTAGACCGTTACTAGTAAAATATTTACCGCTTTATAGCCCAGAACAAGCCCGCAGGCACGAAGTTAGACCGGGGCTAACGGGATACGCTCAAGTAAACGGCAGAAACTCTTTATCTTGGCCGGAAAAGTTTAAGTTAGACGTAGAATACGTAGATACATATTCGCTTTTTGGCGATATAAAAATTATTTTAAAAACCATAATAAAGGTGTTTAAAAGAGAAGGTATCTCTGGCGAAGCCGTTGCTACTATGGAGGAGTTTAAAGGTGAAAGATAAATTACTTATAATAGGCGCAGGCGGTCACGGAAAGGTGGCAATAGATATTGCTAAAAATTATTATAAAACCATTATTATTGCAGACGACTTTAAGCAAGGTGAAGTTTTATCTTGTAAAATAATCGGCGGAGTAGAAAAGGCTTTACAAGGCGAAAAATGTGATTTTTTCGTTGCACTAGGGGATAATAAACTAAGAGAGCAAATATTTGATAAGTTTGTTAGTTGCGGTTTTACCGCGGTTAGTTTGGTGCACCCTAGCGCTATTATCGCCGAAGACGTCGTTATTGGTAGGGGCAGTATTGTTATGGCAGGTGCCGTTATAAATCCTAGCGTAAGTATAGGTATCGGCTGTATTATAAATACTTGTTCTTCGGTAGATCACGATTGCGTTATAGATAGTTTTACTCACCTTTGCCCAAGTACGCATTTTGCAGGGGGAGTAAAGGTTGGCAAGTATAATACTTTTGGCATTGGCACTATAGTTATAAATAATATTACCATTTGCGACGACGCGTATTTTGGCGCGGGTGCGGTAGTGGTAAAAGACGTAAATTTAAGCGGTACTTATATAGGAGTTCCCGCAAAGAAAAAATAAAACTAAGGGGGTAATTATGTCTTTAGAACAAAAATTTTTGCTAGAAATAATAAAGGCAAGTTTGCAAAATAAAAGCATAACGTTCCCTACTAGTTTAGATAAAAAAACTTTTTTTAATTTAGTAAAAAAACACTCTTTACAAGTTTTGGTTTACGTTGTATTTATGCGTAGCGGATTAAAACAAGAATTGTCCGAAGACTTTAAAAAAGAGGTCTATAAGTTGATTTTAGGGGCTACTAGCCTAGATAAAGATAGCCAAGCCGTGCTAAACTTGTTTAAAGAAAACGATTTAAAAATAGTGCCTTTTAAGGGGTATAACGTTAAAAAATTGTACCCTAGTGCCGATATGAGATATTCTATCGATTTCGATTGCCTTATCGACGAAAAGCAGTTAAAACAAGTAAAACGCCTTTTAGAAAATAACGCTTATAAATATTGCAAAACAACCGATATGCATTTAGAATATCTTTCTAATAGCGGTAACGTTATAGAACTGCATACAAAACTGTTTTCTAGGTTTTTACCACAAGAATTTGTTTTGCAAGTTTTTAGCGAATACACTTTAAATAATAACCAATTGCCACTAGAAACCGAATATATAATTTCGCTTGCGCATTTAGCATCTCACTTTGTTAGCGGTGGCCTTGGCGTAAGAAATATTATAGATTTACACCTGTTAAATAATAAAGTGGATAGGGCTAAGTTAGATAGTAAATTGGTAGAGTATAAATTAAAGCAGTTCGACGATAATTTTTTAAGTTTGGCAGACGTAATATTCAACGATAAAGAGCCAACCGAGTTTGACCTTAGTTTATTTAAATACGTGTTTAATTCTTTTTATCTCGGTACCGAAAGCAGTAAAGAACTTTATAGCGTTGCTTTAAATTTCGATGGGGATTTAAAAAAGGCTAAACGAAAAAGCGTATTTAAAAAAATATATCCTAGTTACAAATATATGGCGGGTGTTTACCCAACGCTAAAAAAACATAAAATATTGTTACCTTGGTTTTATTTCGTTAGGCACTTAACGGTTATTTTTAAAAGGACTTCTCATATAAACAAACTAAAAAACATATCCGAGTATAACGAGCAAGAAGTAAAATCTTTAAGAGAAATTTTAGTAGGTCTAGGCTTAGACCATATAAAAGAGTAAAAATATTTTTAAATAAAAACT
>JAGAUH010000062.1 GCA_017620875.1 Clostridia bacterium | reverse complement strand
GTGTTTTTTCTTTTATATCAATAAAAAACGACTTTGAAAATTCAAAGTCGTTTTTTTAATTTAGTATTGGCTTTTACTACAATTTAGTATAAATATGTCCGTTTTCGTATTCGTAATTTTCTTTTAATTTTTCGTTTTCTTCTTCTGACATAATGCCAACCGAGTGCATAACCGCAGTTCTTGCTTGCTCTGTTAAAAGTTCTACCGATTCTCTTTTAGGCAACGTTAAGTCTGGCCAAATCGGTTTAGAAATATGCACCGTAATTAGAGGATCACTCTTTTTAAATCTAAATATTTTTGCTAGTCCTTTTCTTTCTCTAAAAGAATATCCTACGGGTATAATTGGCTTATCGTATTGATAAGCAAACATTGCTGCACCCCTTTTAAATGGTCTAATAGGCACGTACAAATACCAAAGCCCCGTTTCCGGATAAACGTGTACCCACTTATTTTTGCTAAGTATCCCTTCTAAAAACTTATAAAACTTTTTAAACACGCCTTGGTCGTCTGGGATAGGTATTACCCCCGCCAAAGAAAATATTTGCCCAAATTTAGAATAGGTTATTTTACCCCATGCCGGCACGTTAGGAAACCCCATCCTTAAAGATGCGCATAGCGCAACGAAATCCCACAAAAACACGTGGTTACTAACCGTTATAAAGCCACGCTTTTTTAGTTCCTTTTTATATTCTTTTAAATGCTCCCTTCCTTCTACCTTTATATGATAACGCATATAAACCAAAGGATAAGCAATAAACACGAATATTATCCTAAAAAAGAATTGACCTATTTTAAAAAGCAAACTTTTTAGTTTGTCGTAATATTTTTCCCCAAGTTTTACTTTACGCTTTTCTTCTACCTTTATTATTTGCTCGTCTTCTTTTTCGGGAAAAACGTATTCTATCTTAGGGATATATATTTTTCTTTTGCCATTTTCTTTCATATCTACGAGTATAACATATCTTTTACGTTTTGTAAATTATATTTTTTAAATAATAGATTTACTTTTTGCCAAAACGACTTATTGACAAATTAAATATAGTTTGATACAATACAATAAAGCAAATTGTCTTTGCAAATACTTTATTAAGGTTATTAAATGAAGAAAAAAGTACTTATCATTACCGAAAAATATTATCCCTTAACAGGCGCAAACACCGTTTGTTGTAAAAATATTGCAGATTATTTATTAAAAAACAACTGTGCGGTAGACGTTATTTCTATCAAACAATCTTACGACGAATTAGTAGAAGACGTAGACGGAGTTAGGGTAAAAAAACTAAACACTTTTAAAGAAGACTTAATTGAAAAATACAATAAAAAGCACAAAATTTCCACTTGGGAAGAACTCCCTAAATATTTAAGAGTTTTTTATGATTTTTTAAGTAAAATTAAATATTTTTTTGCAACCAAAACTCAACGAAGGTATTTAGACACTTTAAACTACAAAAAGATTTTTAAAGACGTAAAATCCACTTGGGGGACTTACGATTGCATCATATCAACTTGCGCTCCGTTTTCTTTAGTCGTTATGGGTAAAAAACTAACCCAAATGGGGTTAGCAAAAAAACATATCACTATTTTATTAGACACCTACGTACACGACGCATTTTTAAGTAGCAACCCTAAAAAACTAAAAAAACGAAAAAAAATAGCTGAAAAAACACTTGCAAATTCCGACAAGATTTTTGCTTTAGAAGGTGTTTTGAGCGGTAATTTATCTAAGGGTTACAACCCCGATTATCATAAGAAACTCGTAGAAATTTACCCAATAACTTTAAGAGAGCAAACAAATTTACAACGAGAAAACGATAAAATAAATCTTGTTTATACAGGAAGATTTTACAACGTAATACGCTCACCGGAAAAAATGCTTGATATTTTATCTAACCTACCAAAAGAATTCGTTTTAAATTTATATTCGCATGGTTGCCAAGAAATAGTAGATAGCAAAATTCCTTTATTTAAAGAAAATCAAATAATAATGCACGGCAACGTTACCCATAAAGAGTGTTTGCAAGCAATTGGCAAAAGCAATATACTAGTTAATCTTGGCAATACCATTTCCAACCAAATGCCAAGCAAAGTTTTAGAGTATATGGGATTTGGCAAACCTATTATAAATTTTTATCAAAACCCAGACGATATGGGTTTAAAAATGTTTAATAACTACCCACTATCCTTTAATTTAAACCTAAACGACTACACCCAAAAAGACGTAGAAGAATTAATTAAATTTTGCATAAAACACTCTAATACTATTTTAGATTACGAAACTGCCACAAAAAATTTAACAGAATATAAAAGCGAAACCATTTGTAACAAAATTTTACTAGAAATTTTAAAATAACTTTTTATAAAAATAGTCTCGAAAATTTCGAGACTATTTTTTCTTTTATTTTCTTTTTTTGTTTTTAATAATACCAATAGCACCTATAGCAACTAACGATAAAACCATACTGCTACCCAAACTAGATTTGCAACCGCCCTTTTTACCGCCGTTTGCTTGATTATTATTTTCTAACGAACTGCTAGTACTATTTTGGCTACTACCGTTTTGGCTATTGCTAGAAATTTGTTGGTTACTAGAAGAATTATTAGTTACGCTACTACTAGGTTTTTCTACCGAAGAACTGCTATTTTGCCCGTTAGAAGAATTTATAGGCTCACTTTTACTACTTTCTAACGAACTACTAGTACTATTTTGGCTACTACTGTTTTGGTTATTGCTAGAAATTTGTTGATTACTAGAAGAATTATTAGTTACGATACTACTAGGTTTTTCTACCGAAGAACTGCTATTTTGCCCGTTAGAAGAACTTATAGGCTCACTTTTACTACTTTCTAACGAACTACTAGTACTATTTTGGCTACTACTGTTTTGGCTATTGCTAGAAATTTGTTGGTTACTAGAAGAACTAGAACTATTAGTTATACTACTACTAGGTTTCTCTCCCGAAGAACTGCTACTACTTGCTTTATGTCCGTTATAGCCACCGTTTTTAATAATAGTAGGATAATCTACAAAG
>JAGAUH010000008.1 GCA_017620875.1 Clostridia bacterium | reverse complement strand
TTAGATTTCGTTGCTCTAGCAACCGTTGCGGATAGTATGGAACTAGTTGGTGAAAATAGAGACTTGGTTGCCGAAGGTTTAAAACTATTTAAAAATCCACGCCCACAATTTAAAGCACTAATGGAACTTAGCAAAGCCAAAGAAGTAAATAGCGTTATGCTTGCCTTTAATATAGCGCCAAAAGTAAACGCTTGCGGTCGTATGGGCAATGCAAAACTTGGCTTAAAACTAATGCTTAGTCAAGACCTATCCGAAATTTTTCAAATCGCCGAAGAATTAATTACTTACAATCAAGAAAGGCAATCCGTTTGTGAAAGTTTATATTTAAGCGCTAAGCAAAAATTAGCCGAAACCGACTTAAATAGTGCCGTTATTACTTTATACGACGAAAGTTGGCACGGTGGATTAGTAGGTATAGTTGCCGCTAAAATTGCCGAAGAATATAATAGACCAACCATTATGTTTGCTAAAACGGAAGATGGTTTAAAAGGTTCTGCTAGGAGTATCGAGGGGGTAAACTTATATCAAGCAATAGAAGCGTGTTCTAGTTATTTGCTTGGTTTTGGCGGACACTCTCAAGCGGCAGGCGTATCCATTTTACAAGAAAATTTAGGTGCGTTTAATAGCGCGTTAAATAGTTACGTTTGTAAATTTTTTGGCGATAAGTTTGTAAAACAAACCGTCGTAGAAGAATTTATTAAAGAGCCAATTACCATTTTAGAAGGTAAGCAACTATCTTTACTAGAGCCTTTTGGCACGGGTAACAAAAAACCAATATTTGCAATACGTGGCGATAGTTTTAAAATTAATAGATTATCTGGCGAACATATTTCTTTAAAAACCGACTATTTAGATTTACTTTATTTTAACGGACTATCTAAGACAGAAGAACTTGCCAATAGTTATACAAAATCAATCGTGGTAGAACTAAATTATTCGGTATTCAACAATAAAGAATCCGTTAAAGGTTTCGTTAAAAATTACGAAGTTGTTTTACAAGACGATATAAAAGATTCTTTAGTATTATTTCAAACTTATTTAGAAGGTTTATTACAAGAAGATATGCCTTGCGAAATGGCAGAAAAAGAGCATATAGACGACTTTATAGATAAGTTTCTTGCTTTGCCTTACGGTACTATTTTTGCCGTTGCAGATCCAAAAAACTTGCAATATTATACTAAACTAAAAAATTTACCAATAGAGTTTAGTTTTAATTTAACCGACAATTTATTAAATAAAATAGTAGTTGGTTATAAAGGCGAAAATAAATATAAACAAGTGGTTTATTTAGATAATTGTACCGCTTTTAAAAGCGGAATAAAATGTACTACTATAAAGCCTTTTGCAGATCTAACTTTAGATAGAAATAGCGTTGCAAGGGTTTTTAGTGCGTTTAACAACGTGTACAAATCGGTAGAAGATTTAATTTGTAAAAACCCAAGTTTAAACCCATACGAACTTGTTTTTGCTTATTGCGTTTTAAAAGAATTAAAAATTATAAACCATAATCAATATATCGTAAAAGATAGCAGTGTAAAAAATCAAATAACAAACTCAAAAATATACAACAAATTTCAAACGAGATAACATTTTTTAGGTGGCGTTATGTACGAAATTTTAGAAAAAATAGAAGCGGTTTATCCAGAAGCAGAAGTAGAACTTTTAAAAAAGGCATACTTTTTTGCAAAAGACGCGCATGCTAATCAAAAAAGAGCGTCGGGCGAGGCATATTTTACACACCCTTGCGCCGTTGCTAAAATATTAGTAGATTTAGGGCTAGATTGCTCTACCATTTGCGCTGCCTTTTTGCACGACGTTATAGAAGATACGCCCGTTAGTAGTGGCGATATCGAAAAAGAATTTGGAAAAGAAGTTTTAAACCTTGTTTTAGGCGTAACCAAACTAGATAAAATAGAGTTTAAGTCCGAGCAAGAAGAACAAGCCGAAAACTTTAAAAAAATATTCGTTTCTATGGCGGACGACATAAGGGTTATTATTATTAAACTTGCCGATAGATTGCACAATATGAGGTCTTTAAATTTTCTAAGCGAACTTAGGCAACAACGCATGGCGCACGAAACTATCGAAATCTACGCGCCATTAGCAGGCAGACTTGGTATTTCGCAAATTAAATGCGAGTTAGAAGATTTGTGTTTAAAATATATCGATCCAGATGCTTACGAGTATCTATCCGTAAACATTAATTCTAAAATATCCGAAAGAAGAGAATTTGTTAAAAAAGTAGTAGAAGAAGTTCAAAACATATTAAAGGAGTCCGACTTTGTCGGCGAAGTGTACGGTAGACCAAAGCACTTTTACTCAATTTATAAAAAAATGAAAAACCAAGGAAAAACCCTAGAGCAAATTTACGACTTAACAGCCGTTAGGGCAATACTTAAAAACGTGGATAATTGTTACGAACTTCTTGGTAAAATACACAAAAAATGGAAACCAATTCCCGGTAGAATTAAAGAC
>JAGAUH010000061.1 GCA_017620875.1 Clostridia bacterium | reverse complement strand
TAGCAACTTGTATGATGTTCTTTAACGAAGCAGAAAAAACAATTAACTTTGCTTATTATTCTGCTTATTACGATGCAGTATACGGCGTTCAAAACCAATTCCGTATCTCTTTTGCAGATGCTAATAACCCTGCAATTGGCGCATAAAATAGGCTTTTAGTATTTATTAATAAAGTAAGACTCTCACGGCTATCGCCTCAGAGTGACAAATAAATGTTTACTAATTATTAATTTAATTGTATTATTATATTTTTTACGCGTCATTCTGAGCGAGTGTAACGAGCGTGAGAATCTTATAATAAATATTCACCTTGTCATTCTGAGCAAATTTTAATTTGCGTAAGAATCTTACTATATAATACTACCTATTCTTTATTCGTCATTCTGAACGAGCAAAGCGAGTGTAAGAATCTCTTTAAAATTAGCCTATACAAGCAACTAAAAAACTCTCAAGGCTACCGCCTTAGAGTAACAAAAAAATTACACACTATATTTACTAAAAGTAAGTATAGTGTGTTTTTTATTTAACAACTTTATTGTGCCATAGTTTTTAATTAAATTATTTTTTATATGGTGTGCAATTTATTTACCAAATAATTTATTATAAAAAAACTAAATAAAAAAGAGCATTTAAGCAAAAATAAGCCTATAAGTCGATTAAATAATTAATAACACTCCAATTTTTTCCATCTTTGTCGTTCTAAGTGAGTGCAATGAGTGTAAGAATCTTTATATTAAAATATACTTGTTATAACCACTTTGTCATTCTGAGTTTACGAAAATGCAAACGTGAGAATCTTTACTATATCACTAAATTCTTTATTCGTCATTCTGAACGAGCAAAGCGAGTGTAAGAATCTCTTTAAAATTAGTTTATGCAACAAAATAAAAGACTCCCACGGCTACCGCCTCAGAGTGACAAAAGAACGTAAAAAAGGCACTAGGTTTTATACCTAATGCCTTTTAAATTTATTAATAAAAAGTTTAAACTTTCTAGTTACAAGTAGTGCTAGGAAATCCGTAAAAAATTTTATTAGGGTTCCCGAAAAAGTTTTATATAATAAAAGTTTTTTGGGATAAGGAAAAGTCGACAAAAACAAAAACAACCACCAAAGGTTTGGTGGTTGTTTAAATATTGTCGTACTTTGACGCACTAGGCTCGCATAAATTTTTAAGATTGGGTGCCCTTGTTTTACCACACCTAAATAATGAGTGTTTTAAAGTGGCTAGAAACAAGTTATACAAGGCTCGGCAAAATTTTAGGATTTGGCTAACCTTTTTGGTTACCAAAGTCTACAATTTTGACAGAAACGCAGTAGAACGAAGTTTATAGACGCTTTAAAGTTTAAAACAATGTACAACCCATTTGCTTAAAATGCTCCGCCTTTTCCCTTAATAATTCTACGGTGCAATTATACTTTTTTGCTAGACAATAGATACAAAAATAGGTTGTTGTTCCGCGGTTTATTAGTTTTTTAGATAAACCCACGTCTATTTTTTGTAAATCTTTATTACAAGCGGTACATTTTTCCATTATAAATCTACTACTTTTGCTCTAAATAGTTTTGTAGCGTGTCCTTTTAGTTTAAAAGGTGATACGTCGAATACGCAATTGTTAATTTTCCATTCTTCTTTAGTGTCGGTATCTCTAACCAATAAAGTTTTACCTGTAACTCTGCTTAAGCCTAAAATATCTAAGTTAAAACTTAAATTTGTAGCAACTTCGGTAGTAGAGTTTACAACTAAAATTGCAATATCACCGTTAGATAGGTGTCTACCAAGTATTTTATGCCATTGGTTATCTTGAATAATAAACGGTTGTCTAACCGCTTCGTCTTGGTTTATTGCAATAACTTCTTTATTAGATAATATTTTTAAAGTTTCGTCGTCCATTTCTCTAATATCGCAACCGATAATAAGGTTACTAGCCATAAACGCCCAAATATCAAAGTGAGCCTTATATTCGTCGTAAGTGCAACCGCCAAGACCAACGTTACCTTTACCTTTCATACCAACTACTAGCATATCCATATCGTTAAAGCAGTTTTTACCACCTAAACCTAAAACGCTAAATTGTTGTAAAAATAAATCGTAAATACTTTCCCACTTATCAAAAATATCCCCCGTAGAACGCCAAGCGTGCGCATCTATAGAGTTAATCCATTTTGCAGTTTCTTGTTCTCCCCAAGAGCAAGTGTTAAATAAAATATCTCTACCACAGTTTGCTAGGGCAATACTCATACGGCGATATAAATTTTCGCTTTTATAAGTTTCTGCGCGGTAGCAGTGGTCATATTTTAAATAGTCTACACCCCACTCGGCAAAAGTTTGAGCATCTAAAAACTCGTAATCGAAACTACCAGGGTATTTTTGGCAAGTAAGAGTACCTATACAAGAATAAATACCAAATTTTAATCCCTTTTCGTGTAAAAAGTCGCCAAGCGCTTTCATTCCGCTAGGAAATTTAACGGGATCTGCTACAAGTTTACCGGTTTTAGGATCTCTTTCTTTTAAAGCCCAACAATCGTCTAGTATAACGTAATCGTAACCACAATCTCTAAGCCCTGTGTTTACTAAAATTTCGGCAGTTTTTTTAATTAAATCTTCGTTAATGTTTTCCCCAAAAGTATTCCAAGTGTTCCAACCCATAGGCGGTGTTTGTTTAATCATATTTAGTCTCCTAAAAATTAATTTTTTTATAACCTTATTGTAACATAATTATAAATTTTCCACAATAGTTTTATTAAAACATAAATATAGCAAATTCACCTTTTTTACTATTTTTTAAAAACTTTTTTTAATAGTTGCAATATTTTTTAAGTTTTAGTATACTATAACTATAAAAAAATACTATTGCAAATATGAATATTTGCATTTTTTTGGAGATAATTATGAGCAAAGTAAGAACGAGATTTGCCCCAAGCCCAACGGGATTTATGCATCTAGGCGGTTTAAGAACGGCGTTATACGCATACCTATACGCAAAAGCAAACGGCGGAGATTTTATTTTAAGAATAGAAGATACCGACAAAGAGCGTTTTGTAGAAGGCGCGATAGAAGTTATTTATTCTTCTTTAAAAGAAAGTGGTATGGACTATGACGAAGGCCCTGATAAGGGCGGAAACTACGGTCCTTATATCCAAAGCGAGCGTATGGATATTTATAAAAAATACGCACTAGAACTTATAGAAAAAGGCGGAGCATACTATTGTTTTTGTTCTAAAGAAAGATTAGAGAGTTTAACCGACGAAAACGGCAACAGAAAATACGATAAACACTGTTTAAAACTATCTAAAGAAGAAGTAGAAAAGCGAATAGCGAGTGGCGAGAGTTACGTTATAAGACAAAATATTCCGGAAGTTGGTAGTTCTAGTTACGAAGACTTAATTTACGGAACGATAACCATTGACCATAGCGAATTAGAAGACAATATTTTAATTAAGTCAGACGGTATGCCAACTTATAACTTTGCCAACGTTATAGACGACCACCTTATGGGTATAACTCACGTTATAAGGGGTACGGAATATCTTTCTTCTACGCCAAAATATAACCTTATGTACGACGCTTTCGGTTGGGAAAGACCCGTTTATATTCACTTACCAACCATTATGAAAGACGCTACGAGAAAACTAAGTAAACGTTATGGCGACGCCAACTTTGACGATTTCGTTTCTAAAGGATATTTACCACAAGCAATTATTAACTACGTTGCACTACTTGGTTGGAGCCCTAAAGAAAATATAGAAAAAATGACTATGGAAGATATGATTAGGTTATTTAGTTTAGACGGAATAAGTAAATCGCCTTCTATCTTTGACGAAGTTAAATTAAAATGGCTTAACGGCGAATATATTAAGGCTTTAAGCGACGAAGAATATTTTAAAGTAGCAGAGCCGTTTTTACAAAAAAGTTCTGTTTATGGTAAATACGATAGCACCCTTATGTTATCTTTATTAAAAACAAGGATAGAAACTCTTGGCGAAATACCGGAAAAACTAGAGTTTTTAAACGAGTTTACCGATTACAATACCGCACTATTCTGCCACAAAAAAATGAAAACTGACGAAGCGTTATCTTTACAAGTTTTACCACTAGTATTAAACGCTATTAGTAATTGCGAGTGGACACACGACGGCTTACATGATAGTTTAATTGGTTTAGCAACCGAAAAGGGCTATAAAAACGGACAAGTTTTATATCCTACTCGTATTGCTTTAACGGGTAAAGAAAGCACGCCTGGTGGAGCAATAGAAATGTGTTTATTACTTGGTAAAGAAGAAAGTATTAGGCGTATAAACCACTCTATAAGTCTATTAAAAGCAAAATTGGGAGAATAATATGCCTACCGAATTAAAAGTTGTTTTAATAGTAGTTGGGGTATTACTACTACTAACTATAATAGTAGGATTTATACATTGCCATATAGAAAAAAAGTTTATATTTTCGCGTAGGTGCGACAGAACGGAATTTTCTTTACAAGATAAACCGCTTTCTAACTTTAAAAATATGCAATATAAAGATTTTTGCTTTACTAGTTGCAAAAGCATTTTAAGGGGTAGATTTTATTATAAAGAAAATTTAGATTCTAACCCTATTATTATATTTTGCCACGGATACGGTGCCGGACACGAAGCGTATCTTACGGAAATAGATTATTATATAAACCGTGGTTACACTTGCATTGGTTTCGATTGTAGGGGTTGTAAACTTTCCGATGGAAAAATTACTCATTTTGGCGCAAGCATACAAGATTTAACGGCACTTTATAACTATTTAGAAGAAATAAACTTTTTACAAGAAAAACCTTTATTTTTATGGGGACATAGTTGGGGTGGATATACCGCTTTAGCAGGTAGCACTTTTCCAAAAGTTAAAAAAATTATTGCCTTTGCTCCATTTGATAAACCTTTAAAAATAATATTTAGTCAAAGCAAAAAAATTATTAAGGGCTTAGCAAATTTTTTAATACCTTTTAGGTTTGTTTACTACGGCTTAAGATATGGTAAATTTTTTAATATTTCTAGTTATAAAACCATAGAAAATAGCAAAAAACCCGCACTTATATTTTTTGGCGAAAAAGACCAAATTATCGGCAAAGTAACTTACAATTTTAAAGATAACGTAACCACAGTTTTTTGCCAAGACAAAGCACATAACCCATATAATACTACTCTTGCCGAGCAAGAACTAGCAAACACTATAACTGCACTAAATTCCGCTCAAGATAAAAAAGAGTTTTTAAACACCGTAGATTACGAAAAAATAACCGAACAAGATTTAGATATTTTACAAAAAACAATAGATTTTTTAAAATAAGACTAAATAAAAAAAACAATAATTTACTTTTTTTTATATTAAAGTTTTTTATTATAATTTTTTTAAAATTTAATTGCCCGAAATAATCGGGCAATTTTTTATGCAATTTCACTTTTTTAAATAAAAAAGGTACTAGAAAAAAATTCTAATACCTTTTAAATTTTTTAATTTATAAACCAATTTTAAATAAAGAAATAGTTTAAAGTAATTTTTTATAATTTATATAAGACTTAAACGTTGTACTTTATACCTAAATAATGAAAGGGTTTAAACTTTCTAGAAACAATATCAGGCTCCCGAAAAAGTTTTGCAAGCAAAAGTTTTTTGGGACAAGGAAAAGCCGACTTTTAGGTCTTGTAGTTTTACTTTGTTAAACTACTGACTTATTGTCGTGCTTTGACGCACTAGGCTCGACAAAATTATAGGATTTGGCTAACCTTGTTGGTCGCAAAAGTTTAAAAAACACCTACTATAAAAAGTAAGTGTTTTATATTTATTTAAATAGAAACGGATTAAACTTTATAGTTGCAAGTTATACGCGAAAGATGAGCACCAACAAAGGCGCGTACGTCTGTACGTAACTGCAGTTGGGCGCAACCTGACAAAGTAGAACGCCGCAAATAGGAAGTTTAAACAAGTGGGTTAGAGCGCTCTTTCCCTAAACCTCTCGGATATTTTTTATCCGTATGACTAGTTTTAGTAAAAATATAAATAACACGGTTGCCTTGTTCGTTGGGTAGCGAATAAGAAATTGTTTCTTCTAGCGTTCCGCCAAGTAAAGGTGCTACCTTACTAGCAAGAAGAAGTTCCTCGGGATCGCTTGTTTTAAACGCTATAAACTTACCCCCAATTTTTAAAAAAGGCAAAGTATACTCTAAAAGAGTATTTATTTTAGCAACAGCCCTTGCGGTTACAAAATCGAACTGTTCTCTAAAATCGGATTTTTTTGCTAAATCTTCGCAACGAGCGTTTATTACGTTAAAGTTAGATAAATTAAACTTCTTTTTAACAACGTTTAAAAACTTACACTTTTTACCCACGGATTCTACCAAAGTAAAATTTAAATTTTTATTATACAATTTTAGCGGAACAGACGGAAAACCACCACCGGATCCTATTTCGATAATTTTGCCACCCGTAAAATATTTTTCACCGTAAATACTATCTAAAAAATGCTTTATAAAAATTTGTTCTTCTTCTTTAATAGAAGTTAAGTTAAACATTTTATTGTACTCTAAAAGTAAATCTTTAAACTTTAATAAATCTTGCTCTTGGCTAGCGTTTAGTCTAAAACCAGCACTTAAAAAAATATCTGATAACATAAAAATATTATATCATAATACAAATTTTTCTTCAATAATATTTTTACACTTTTATTATAACAGTTCTACTTTTAAAAAATATTTTTTAATGCCACAAAATTTAAGAAAAATTATGCACTTATTCTCTTTTTATCCACATAGAGTTATCCACATTGTTAATAATTTTGTGGATAAAATTTTTATTTTTTATTTTTACCTATTTTTTATCAAAATTTATTGATTTTTTAGTTTATATTATATATAATATATATATTAAAGTAT
>JAGAUH010000060.1 GCA_017620875.1 Clostridia bacterium | reverse complement strand
ATTATATATAATATATATATTAAAGTATAGTGGAAGTTTGGCAACTTAAAAAAATATTAACGTTTATAACTTTTAGTTTTCCACGTTTTTATTAATGGTTTATCCACTAAAAAAACACTAGTTATAAACCTTGATAAAAAATAAAAATTTAAGAAAAATAACGGATTTTAACTTTAAAAAAATAGTTTATCCACATATCAACGCCCCCTACTACTAATACTTCTAAATAAACTTTATTAATTAATAATAAAAAGGAATATAAAATGAAAGTAATCGTAAGAAATTCGGAACTAAGCAATGCAGTAGCAAGAGTAGCAAAAGCAATTAACAATAAAAATTTAAGTTCAGCCTTAGAAGGTATTAAATTTTCTGCTAAAGGTGATTTTTTAACTTTATCTGCAACGGATAACGAACTTGCAATAGAAAAAACAATCCCATGCGAAACCTTTATGGAAGGCGACGCATTAATACCTGGTAAACTTATTAACGAATTGGTTAAAAATATTTCCGACGACGAAGACGTAGAAATTTTCGTTAGTGAAAATAGGGCTAAAATTGGCTACGGTAGTTCCGTAACGGATTTTCAATGTTTAGACGTAGAAGAATTTCCTATTATTAAAAAGGACTATAAAGAAAATAGTTTTGATATAGTTCAAAAAGATTTAAAGGAATTAATTAGTAAAACTAGTTTTGCTTGCGCTACGGATATTGCTAGACCTATTTATTGCGGTTGCTTAATAGAAGTAGAAGATGACGTAATTTCTTGCGTTGCGTTAGACGGTTTCCGTATGGCTTATTATAAAAAACAAGTTAGTTGCGTAAACGGTAAAATAAAGGCTATTATTCCGCAAAGAACTTTACAAGAAATAGTAAAACTAGGCGACGACGATACGGATATTATTACTATCCAATTACAAGATAATTTTTTAATGATAGAGCAACACGGAACTATTATCGTTTCTAGATTACTTACGGGACAATTTATAGATTATAAAAAACTAATAAATACAAACTATACTACTAACTTTACGGTAAATGCTAAAGATTTAAAAAATTGTATAGATAGGGCAAGTATAGTAGCAAAAGATAACAGAAACGTAATATATACTTCTGTAAAAGAAGGGGTATTTAAAATTTTTGCTCAAAGCGAAATTGGTCAAGTAAACGAATCTTTACCTATCACGATAGACGGATTTGACGTAGAAATTGGTTTTAACTATAAAAACATTGCCGATATTTTATCGGTATCAACTTGCGAATTTATTAAGTTTAGCATAGTAGAAGCAGACAAGCCTTGCTTTTTAACACCTATGTCAGAAGAAGACTTAATATATATGATTTTACCTATAAGAAGATAATTTAAGGGTAATTTAATTGACAAAAAATAAAAAAATAATATATAATCTTAAAAGTTGTAAAAATTTTTAAGAAAAATTAAGGAGAAACATCATGAAAAGAACTTATCAACCAAAAAAGAGACAAAGAAGCAAAGTACACGGATTTAGAAAAAGAATGGCTACTAAAAGCGGAAGAAACGTACTTAAGAGAAGAAGAGCAAGAGGTAGACATAAAATATCTGCTTAATTAAATGAAAAATACGCTTAAAAGAAGTTGCGATTTCGACTACGTTTTTTCTAAAGGGAAAAAGGTGGTTTCTAGGTCGCTAATAATGGTTTATATAAAATCACCAATATTAAAGGTAGGATATTGCGTTAGTAAAAAACACGGAAAAGCCGTGCAACGAAACTACGTTAAGCGATTATTAAGGGTTGCTTTTTTAGAAAATAGTAAAAATTTAGGTAATTATTTTATAGCAATTATACCAAAGGTATACCCTAGTTATAGCGTAAAAACGTTTAGCGAAGATTTAAAATATCTAATCTCTAAGGAAAACCTAAATGAAGATAATAAATAAACTATTAATTTTAATAATAAAATTTTATCGTAAATTTTTATCTGGGTTTACAGGAGCAAGATGTCCGTATACGCCAACTTGTAGCGTATACGCAATAGAGTGTTTACAAAAAAGAACTATTTTTACCGCAATACCTTTAATTATTTGGCGATTGCTTAGGTGTAATCCATTTACAAAGGGTGGGTTCGATCCTCCACCGGACAGAAAAAAAGATATTAAATGGCTATTATAGCCTAAAGGAAAATTGTGTTAAATTTTTTAAGTACAGTTATTTTAGATAACATAAGCCCTTCTAAACTAAATTGGATAGGTAAAATAATTAGTGTAATATGCGATAAGCCTGCTTACGGAATAGGAGTAGGCGTAATTTTGTTTACGCTAATTTTAAAGTTAATTACTCTACCATTTGACGTTATGAGTAAGGTTTCTACCAAAAAGAACGCTATAAAAATGGAAAAAATGCGTCCTGAGTTAGAAAAATTACAAAAACAATACGCAAACGATAAGCAATTATATCAACAAAAAGTTATGGCGCTACAAAAAAAGGAAGGTTATTCGCCTTTCTCGTCTTGTTTGCCAAGTATTTTGTCTATTATAATTTTCTTTGTAGTAATTGGCGCTTTTAACGATTATTCTACCTATGCAAACCGTCGTTTCGCTAACGAAATGATAAACGCTTATAATACAAAAATTTATTCTTTAGAAATTTTAGATAGCGAAAATAATTTAGATATATCAAAACTTACAGAGTTTAATAACGATAGTAATAATTTAGTTTTAGGACACGACGGACAACCTATAAAGGGTTATAACGATTATTTAGCAGAAAACTACGTAAATAAATATAACGACGCTACAACGGGTGATACTACCCTTTATAAAGATTTTTCTGATGCTAGTTTAAGATATACGATATTAAATGGCTCCACTTTAACTAAAATAGTAGACGATTATTTTAAACAAACACCGATAATAGAAGAAGAAAAAGTAGTTGGTTATACTTACGAAGTAATAGATAGCATAGAAGACGGCAAAACTGCTACCGAAATAAAAGATATTTTGGTAAACTATTATATACAAAATTACGTTCCGTTAAACTATTATAACCAAGTGTTAATTATAGAGCCTCAAATGGCTGCTAGAGACGCTTATTATAAAGAAAAAGACGGATTTTTATGGATAAAAAATATTTGGGTTGCAGATAGTACTTTTAAACATCCGTTAGAAGGTGCTAGTGCATACGCTATGGAAGGCGAACAATATAATATTTTAACCGCTAAAATGGGCGCGGAAAAAGCATCTAAAAACGGTTATTTTATATTAGTCGTTTTATCTATTGCAGTTATGTTTTTATCCCAATTAATTATGGAAAAAGAGCAAAAATCTCAAATGGAATTGCAAACCGTAGAAGGTGCAAATTCTACCGCAGGCCAAACTCAAAAAATGATGAAGTGGATTATGCCTATTATGTTTGGTGTATTCGCGTTTATTTATACCGCATCTTTTTCTATTTACATGATTATAAGTTCGGCGTTTAGTATAGTATCTTCTCTACTAATTAATTTAATCGTTAAAAAAGTGTTTGAAAAAAAGGCTATACAAGAAGAACTACAAAAAGATAAAAGAATAAAAATTAAAAAGTAAAGGAGAACATTATGGATAACGTTTATAGCGGAAAAACCATAGAAGATGCTATAGCAAATGGTTTAAAAGACTTAAATATTACCCTTGCCGATGCTAAAATAGAAATTATTGACGAAGGTAAAAAAGGTATTTTTGGTATTGGTAGCAAACCTGCTCAAGTAAAAGTTACCGTTAAAACCGTAGAAACAGACGAAGTTAAAGAAGGAAAAGAAGAAAAGGTCGAAAAAATAGTAAACGAAGACGGAAAATCTGATAGCCAAAGAGCAGTAGAATTTTTAACCGATTTATTTGCTTATTTAAACCTAGAAGTTACTATTTCTGCCGTAGAAGAAGAAAACTTAATTACGCTAACTTTATCTAGCGAAAAAACTAGTAGTTTAATTGGCTACCGCGGGGAAATTTTAGATAGTTTACAAACTCTTGCAGGTGCAATTGCTAATAAAGGTAGAGATACTTACCGTAGAGTTATCGTTAATTGCGAAGGTTATAGAGAAAAAAGAGAAGAAACTTTAAAGGCACTTGCTGTTAAACTTGCAGATAAAGCAGTTGCTAAGGGTAGAAAAATTAAATTAGAACCAATGAACCCTTTTGAAAGAAGAATTATCCACTCTACACTTGCAGATAGAGAAGATATCACTACCGAGTCAGAAGGTAAAGACCCTAATAGATATATCGTTATTATCCCTAAAAACTTTAAACCACGTTATAACAACAACAGAAACGGCGGTTATAAAAGAGATAATAAAGGCTTTAAAGGCGGAAACAGAAACGGTAGTTCCGTTAAAGGTAAAAAAAGTAGCGGATTTGGTAACATAACGTTTTTAGGTAATAGCCTAAAAGACGACAATTAAACTTCCTATTTGCGGCGTTCTACTTTGTCAGATTGCGCCCAACTGCAGTTACGTACAGACGTACGCGCCTTTGTTGTGCTCGTCTTTCGCGTATAACTTGCAACTAGAAAGTTTAATCTTTCATTATTTAAGTAAAATTAAGGTATTAGTTTTTTTGCTAATACCTTTTTTGCGTCTGACTTGTATCTAAAAGTTAAAACCTATCATTATTTAAACTAATAAAAACACTTACTTTTTATAGTAGGTGTTTTTTTTATATAAAAGAAAAAGCACGAGATAGTCGCGTGGTATTAAAGGTTTATAGATAAGTAGAAAATCACACTCATTAAAAACGATAGTAGTAAAAGAGTATATATTCTTTTAGTCATTTTTACGTAATATGAGTATTATATACATAATATGAGTATTTTATATATATTGTCATTCTCACGATAGTGGGAATCTTTTTTGCATAGCAAAAACAAAATAAAAGTATAGCAAATTTTTAAAAGGTTGCCAAAAGGCAAAGATACCCGTGCCGAGTATATAGCAAGGATATTAAAAATATTTATATAATTAAGATACCCGCAAAGCGAGTATGACTATTAAGGATAGGTAATGTTTATATATAAAAAATACCTGTGCCGAGTATAACAAAATAAAAAGGCAAAATTATAATAAAAAAATATATTACATAACCTTATTTTGTCACTCTGAGACGCTAGCCGTGGGAGTCTTTTTTTGTTATATAAGTTTGTGTTTTAAATAGATTTCTACGTTTACTACCGTAAACTCAGAATGACGAATAAAGAATAGGTAGTATTATATAGTAAGATTCTCACGCAAATTAAAATTTGCTCAGAATGACAAGGTGAGTATTTATTATAAGATTCTCACGCTCGTTACACTCGCTTAGAATGACGTGTAAAAAATATAATGATACAATGTAATTAATAATTAGTAAATTTTTATTTATTACTCTAAACGTGTAAAAACAAAAAAATAAGCATTAGTAAAATTATTAAAAACTTAACTTAATATTAAAAAAAAGATACCAAGAATTTTCTTGGTATCTTAATTTTTTTGTTAAGTTGTAAACAATAATTTTATATAAAAATATTGTTTATCGACTTATAGACTTATTTTTAGTGCTTTTTAGCCTTTTTTACAATAACTATAAACGCAACTAGCATTAGTGGTAAAAGTGCGTAGGTTAGGCTAATATTGCCCATACAACCACTCCTACTTGGTATAGGTGTTGCGCTACTAGAAACTTCGCTAGAGATATCTTGGCTAGAAGAACTAGGTGGACTAGAAACTATACTAGAACTACTTTCTACCACGCTAGAAGACGAACTAGGTGTTTGACTACTAGGCTCGCTAGAACTAGAACTTTCTGGCTCTGGTTGTGGTAATGCAGGTATAGTTAAATCGTTTAGTACGGTTTTATTAATATCAAAGTCTTTATTACAAGTAGAACAATGATAATGTCCTTTAGTTCCGTTAACGCCTACTTGAGCAGGAATTTCTTCTATCCAAGTTCCATAATCGTGGTCTAAAAAAGTTCCGCTAGCAAAAGTCGTTTCGCCCGTTTGTCCTTTACTAGATAATCCACATTCGCTACAACACGTATAATAAGTTGCCTTTTGAGTGCAAGTAGCTTTTGTTGCTAAATAACTATCTTCTGCAACTTGTTTTGTAAAGTCGTGAGCAATTGTTGGTATATCTTGCGCGGTATAACTATATCCACAAGTACAAGAATATTTAGTAGTACCTTTTGTAGTACAAGTTGCTTTTACTTCTTCCGTAGTAGTATAACTATGTTTAGAACTAATAGTTGCGCCACAACAACTATACTTTGTATGTACGTTTGCCGTTCCACCATGTACACTAGAACCAGTATGGTTAGAAGAATTTACACTGGCATATTCGAATAATTGAGAGCCTTTTTGACCACAAGTACAACTATAAAAATATTTAGCAGGGCTAGTACAAGTAGCGCTAGTTGAGAAGTATTTGCTATCGGTATTTTTCTCTGTGAAAGAACAAACGTGAATTTCTTCTAGTAGAACGACGTAACCGCCGTTTGCGCGAGCAGAAAGCGTTAGGCTAGAATTATTAGTTACGGTTTGTTTATTATAATCTACGGCATTTCTGTCGTCTTTATCGGTGTAGATATGCGCGTAATATTGTTTGCCACTATCTAAGAAATCTAGTTTAAAGGTATCCGTTGTAGCGTCTACGGTAATACAACCGATATACCATTTATTATTTAGCGATTTACGAGCAATACTCATTTTGCTACCAACTTCGCCGGAAATTAGTTTTAAGTCTGCCCATCTATCAGGGAAATTTTTATAATAGTATTTAACGTTTTCGTTTAACGCTCTATATTCTTCTGCGGTAGAAGCAAAACAAGTCATACCCGATTCGTAAATAATACTAAACGCCATTTGAGACGCCATATTGGTGTCGCCCGTACCTACGGTATAGATATAAGGCGTTAAGTCGGTAGGACCAACGGTACCCCTTAAAAATGCGTAGATAGATTGTTGAGAAACTTTTGTATTATTTAATTCTTCGCCAGGAATGGCCTCTCTATTTATTATATGTGGATAAGTTCTTCTTTCGCCGGTAGGTTTATTAGAGCCGTGATAAATGCCAAGTAAATGATATTCGGCAGTTTTTGCGTATAATTTTTGGTATAAATCCATAGTCCATTGAGATTCGCTATCAAAAAAGTCTACTTTAATACCTGCAATACCAATATCTTGTAACATACCAAAAACTTCGTTCATACGTTTTTCGGTATCTATACGACCGGTATGTAACCAAGCGATAAGTTTAACGCCTTTTTGCTCTGCGTAGTCTGCAATTTTAACACCCGTATATCCGGTAGAACCGCCTTTGTGATATTGAGATTTATCGGTCATCCAATCGAATACGCCGTCGTACCATTTTTCAAAGTTTTGCCAACCCGGATCTACAGGCTCGCCGTTAATATTGCCACTGCCATCTTTTAAACTAGAAACGGCAGTCCAAGGTTGCCAACCATCGTCTAGTATAAAATATTCCCAACCCATTTCGGCTGCTAAGTCTATATATTTTTTAATTGCCTCTGGGTTCTTTTGCCAACCTATAACGACTTCGTTCCAATTTTTATTCGTTCCGTTATGGAATTGGTTTACGCCGTCCATCCAAGACCAACTTGCAATACCTGGATCAACCCAATCCCAATTGTCTCCGCTTGGATCTTCTATTGCGGCAGGCGCTAAATCTTCTACCATATTAGATTTAACTACTTCTTCTAAAGTACCCGCCATAAAGGCTCTCCAAGGCATAGTGAGTGTTCCGCTAGAAACCGTTAGGTCAGTAGTTTGTTGCTTGCTTTTTCCTAATCTAACTATTTTAATATATTCGCTATAAAGTACGCTACCCCAATAACTACCGTCTAAGTCGGATTCCGTCATTAAGCAATATATTCCGTCTGGAGTTTTGTACATAAAAGGAATTACTTTATATTTAGAGAAACTACCAATCATAGTTTGAGTTGCAGTTTGCTCGTGAGTATATTGTTTACCGCTAGCAGTTCCGTTTTCCGGCATTATAGAAGACCAAGTAGTTGAGAAGAACGGAAGACAAATGCTAGTGTTTTCATTTATCATAGTAAAACTTTCGCCGTTTTTACCCGTGATTACGTATCTAAACGCAACGCCGTCGTTATAGGCTCTTGCTATAACTTTTAAAGTAGCCCCAGACGAGTGAGTAAAGGTGATATCTTGTTCTTTACAATAGTTGCGGTGGCCTGCGTATTTACCGCTATAAGTATCGTAAGTTTCGTCGATAGTTCTCACGGAAGAAAGACTTTTAAAAGTAAATCCGTACCACATATCGCCGTAAGAAGTTTTAACCCCCATACGAGATTTTTCTACGAATAGGTTACCGCCTTTAGTTGCGGAATAATCTATCCAACCATCACGTAAAGTAACGATAATTTTTGTGTTACCATCTGGCGAAGCAAGGTTTAGTTGCGCGTTGGTAGAACTACTACTAGAACCTACTACTATATTTGTATAAGTAGAATAAGTAACGCCGTCTATATTTACTGAAACGTGAATTTCGGCAGAACCTACGGCTTTTGCAGTAACGGTTTTACCGTTAACGGTTGCAACGCTCGAATTAGAAGAAGTTACGCTAAAGTTAGATACACTGGTAACTTTATTGTCAAAAGTACAATAATATAGTTTAAAGTTAGTTGATTCTCCAACGGCTAAACTATCGTTTTCTGCCGTTAAAGAAATAGATTTTGTTCCCGAAACGTTATTGCCAAAAAATACGGGAGCGCACCAAATTGCGTGGTCGGAGTTGTTATCCCCAATAGCGCTTTCTGCTTTTAAGGTAATAGTTTTAGTTCCTGCAGGAACTAATACGTCTAACTTTGTCATTTGTTGATATTGTACTACACTTATATTCGAACCTATTTGAGTTCCGTCTGCATAAACGCTAAAAATAATTCCGTCAGAGCCGACTTTAGTACTAGTGATACCAACGTAAGCAACAAAACGATTAACGTCCATATTTTGTACTGAAAAATCTACCGTACTAGTTGCGTGGGTAAATAAGTTTTTATCGAAGTAAGTATGTTGATTATAAGTTAAAGTTTCGTTTTCTTTAATTATATTATACAAGGTCGCCTTGCCATCCATAGTTTCGTTGTATAACAAGTCGCCATAGCCCATATTGGTGGCGCTAGCAGTCATACTAGAAACGTCTATGCAGTTGCAATGTAATTTAGGGTTTACAAAAGAGCCGTTATCAAAAGCACTACCATCGCCTGCATTTAACACTGCGAGTATAATGTGAGTTGCGTTTGCGGGAACTTTAATAGAAATATCTTGCGCTGGTGTAGAACGAGTAAAAGTTTCGCTAGTCCAAGCAATAACGTCTGCGTTAGCATTTACGTCTTGTTGTCTAAACCTTATTTGGAATTTAACCGTTCCTTGGGTTTCTTGTAAGCCGTTTCTTTGGTTGATACCAATTTTAGCAGTAAACAAGTAAGCGCCGGTTCCAGAAATTTCCCAACCTATTTTAGTAGGGTTAGCGCCGGTATCGTCGTTGTTTGCTTGTAAACAAATGCCTTTACTATAAACGTCGTTCGTGCCGTTAGAGTTTCTTAATGATAACGGTATAACTGCAGAAGCGTCATCTGGGATAGGGAAAGCCTCGTTTATAGCGACGTTATCGTAATAAAAAAGGTTTTCTTTATATTCGTAAGGCATTTCGCTTAAATCTAAACTAGAGCCCTCTATACCGCCAACTAAATTTGTACCGTAAATTCTAGGATTTGCAAAAACCGCGTGTTCACAATTAATGCTTTTTTCCCCTGAGTCGTAGGTAACTAGTTTTAACTCCGTAATACCCGTGATATCAATATCTATAAACCCATATTTAGAAGTTCTAGAATATACGACGTTGTCGCTAAACAAAACGTTTCCGTTTCCGTAAACTTTAAAACTAGCAACGCCCGCGTTAGCGTCATCTAAAAACGTCGTGGTTTGGTTTATACCTATAACGGAAGTAAATCTAGTTGCGTTTAAACCAGAAAGGTTAAATACAACGCCACCCTCTTGATTAGCGTCCCCTCTGTTAAAAACAATTGCTTTTGTAAATTTTTCGTCAACTTTACCTCCACCACGTTTCAATAGAATAGAATTATTAATGGTGTCCGAAGGCGAAAGCGGTGAGTTTAACGTATAAGTTTGCCATAAGTTAAAAGAACTAGCAACGCTCATATCGCTTAGATAACGATATTTATAAGTATTTTCTGCCGCCTTAACTTGTTTTTGCGGAATAAATTCTTTTATTATTAGTCCACAAGAAAAAGCAAGTATAAGGCTAAAAACTGCCATAGAAATTTTTTTAAATAATTTCATAACCGTCTCCTTTTTATATACTTTAAATAAAACGTAGCACCCTTTAAATCTAAAATATTATTAGAGTGCTACGCTAAGTTGGTTAAAAGTATTTTAGATTTTTACTATATAATATATAATATCATTTTGTTAAAATATAATGTATAGCAAAATCACTTTATTTTATAAAAAATTGTTGTTATTTATAACAAATTTACTTTTTATTGCTCGTTTTTCTTTTTTGCCTTATAAATTAAACGGATAGCAACTAAAACAAGTGGTAACGTAGCGTAAGCAACGCCTAAGTTTCCGCCACAACCTTTTTTCTTGCTAGGTGTAGGAGGGGGAACTATCGTAGAACTTGCTTGACTAGAAGAACTGCTAGGCGCTTGACTACTAGAACTAGAATCTACCACGCTAGAAGAACTACTAGGCTCTTGACTACTAGAACTAGAAGAACTAGGAGCACTAGAACTACTAGATGCTACGGGTTTTGTATATCCACAATCTTTACAAGTGTTTCCACCTTGGAAATCGTGATTTTCGGTTGCAGTTACGTCTGAACAGTTATCGCAATCTTTGTGGTGTCCCGCTTCTCCATCGGATACGTAAGAGTATTCGTGGTCTAATTTACCGCCTGCAATATAATCGTAAGTTTCGGTAGATTTAGCACCGCAAACGCTACATACTTTATAGTATTTAGCATATTCGGTACAAGTTTTACTTGCTGCTAAGTTGTCTGCGTTAGGCGTAGTTTCTGTAACAAAGTCGTGCTTTTCTACGTTTAGTTTTGCCGAGCAAGTACATTCTTGCCAGTGGTTATTTTCGTCGTAGAAATATTTGCTAGAAGAAGGCGCGCAAGTGTGGATTTCTTCTATTAGCACTACGTAACCGCCGTTTGCACGAGCAGAAAGTGTTAGGCTAGAAGTACTTGTAACGTCTTTAGAAGTGTACGCTACTGCTTTGCGGTCGTCTTTATCGGTGTAGATATGCGCTTTATAAGTTTTACCACTATCTAAGAAATCTAGAGTGAAGGTATCGGTAGTAGCGTCTACGGTAATACAACCAATATACCAATTGTTATTTTCGCCTTTACGAGCAATGCTCATTTTGTCGCCAACTTCACCGGAAATTAGTTTTAAATCGGTCCATTTTCCCGGGAAGTTTTTGTAGTAAAATTTAACTTCGTTGCTAAGTCCGTTATATTCTGCCGCGGTAGAAGCAAAACAAGTCATACCCGATTCGTAAATAATACTAAACGCCATTTGAGACGCCATATTAGTATCGCCCGAACCTACGGTGTAGATATAAGGTGTTAAGTCGGTAGGTCCAACGGTACCCCTTAGGTACGCTAAAATAGATTGTTGAGAAACTTTAGTGTTATTTAGTTCTTCACCTGGGATTGCTTCTCTGTTTATAACGTGTGGCCAAGTTCTTCTTTCGCCGGTAGGTTTGTTAGAGCCGTGGAATATACCTAGTAATTGATATTCGGCAGTTTTTTCGTATAGTTTTTGATATAAATCCATAGTCCATTGGTTTTCGCTATCGAAAAAGTCTACTTTAATACCTTTAATACCAATGTCTTTTAACATACCAAATACTTTATTCATACGTTTTTCGGTATCAATATGTCCGGTATGTATCCAAGTGATAAGTTTAACGCCTTTTTGCTCTGCATAATCTGTAATTTTAACGCCGGTATATCCGGTTGCGCCACCTTTGTGGTATTGAGACTTAGTGGTCATCCAATCGAATACGCCGTCGAACCAGTCGTCAAATACTTGCCAATTTCCAACGGGCTCGCCGTCTATTAAGCCGTTAGAATCTTTTGCAGACGCAACGGATTGTCTTGGTTGCCAACCCATATCTAAAATAAAGTATTCCCAACCCATTTCGGCTGCTAGGTCTATATACATTTTAATTGCTTCTGGGTTACCTTGCCAATCTAGAACGACGTTGTTATAGTTCCAAGTGATAGTTTTGTCCATTCCGTTAATAGGTTTCATATTAACTTGTTTACCATTCATGCTGTCGCCACCATTTCCCCAGAATTGGTTTACGCCATCCATCCAAGACCAACTCGTTACTCCAGCGTCAACCCATTCCCAATTGTCACCGCTAGGATCGATTACGGCAGCAGGGGCTAAATCTTCTACCATAGTAGATTTAATAACTTCTTCTAAAGATCCGGCAATAAACGCTCTCCAAGGCATTGTTAAAGTTCCGTTAGAGATTGTTAAGTCGCTAGTTTGTTGTCCGCTACGCGTAAGTCTTAAAATCTTTGTAAATTCGCTAATTAAAACGCTACCCCAATAACTACCGTCTAAATCGGATTCGGTTACTAAACAATAAACGTCATCAGGGGTTTTATACATATAAGGAAGGACTTTTTTACCATTGTAAGAAGCAACCATACATTCCGTTACAGGTTGTTCGTGAGTATATTGTTTAGCACTAGGAGATCCAAGTTCTGGCATAGCTGAAGACCAAGTAGTTGAGAAGAACGGAAGACAAATACTAGTGTTTTCGTTTATCATAGTAAAACTTTGTCCATTATTACCCGTGATTACGTATCTAAACGCAACGCCGTCGTTATAGGCTCTTGCTATAACTTTTAAAGTAGCCCCAGACGAGTGAGTAAAGGTGATATCTTGTTCTTTACAATAATTGTGGTTTTGAGCGTATTTACCGCTGTACGTATCGTAAGTTTCGTCGATAGTTCTTACGGAAGAAAGGCTCTTAAAAGTAAATCCGTGCCACATTTCGCCGTAAGAAGTTTGTACGCCCATACGAGATTTTTCTACGAATAGGTTACCGCCTTTAATAGCAGAATAATCTATCCAACCATTGTTTAAAGTTACTATAATTTTAGTGTTGCCGTCTGGCGAAGCAAGGTTTAATTGCGCGTAAGAACTATTGTTGCTTGCACCAACTACTATATTAGTATAAGCGGTATAAGTAATTCCGTAAATAGTTGTAGAAACGCTAATTTTAGCAGAACCAACCGCATTGGCTTTTACCTTGTGTCCGCTTACGCTCGCAACCGTAGGGTTGTCGGAAGTAAGAGTAAAGTCGGTTAATTTGCTAATTGTTCCATTATGGGTGCAAGAATAAGTTTTAAATTCGGTTTCTTCGCCAACGGTTAAACTATCGTTTTCTGCCGTTAAAGAAATATCTTTTACGCCGTTTACGTTGTTTCCGTAAAAAGTAGGCGCGCACCAAATTCCGTGGTCAGAGTTATTGTCGCCTACGGCAGAGATAGCCGAAAGTGTTATAGTTTGCGCTCCGGCAGGAATATTTAAGTCTAGTTTTGCCATTTGTTGATATTGTGCCGTGGTTACAGAGCCAACGAGAGCGCCATCTGCGTTTACGTCAAATCTAATTCCGTCTGAACCAACTTTAGTACTAGTTATACCAACGTAGCAAGTAAAACGAGTTACGTGCATATTTTTAATAGAAAAGTCTACGTGACTAGTTGCGTGAGTAAATAGGTTGGTATCGAAATAAGTATGTACGTTATGAGTAGTGCCACCTTCTGTTATAATGTTATATAGAGTGGCTTTTCCGCTCATAGTGTCGTTATAAAGCAAGTTGCCATAGCCCATTGAAGTGCTAGATGCAGTCATGGAAGATAAGCAAACGCTATCGCAATAAAGTTTAGGTTCTGCAAAAGTACCGTTATCAAAATCTAGCCCATCTCCAGCGTTTAATACCGCTAAAACAAGGTGGGTTGCGTCTGCAGGAACTAAAACGTCTATTTTTTCCGATGCGGTAGTACGATAGAAAGTTTTACTTTCGTATTTTACTTGGTCTGCGCCGGCTCTAATCCTAAATCTTACTTGAAATTTTACACTGCCTTGGCTGTCTGCTAAACCGCTTCTTTGATTTAGACCAATAGTAGCGGTAAAACGATAAGCGTTAATTCCTTCTATATTCCAAGAAACTTTTGCAGGGCTAGCGCCAGTGTTATCGTCGTTTGCTTGGATACAAATACCCTTATCGTAATTTACGTTGCCGTTTGCAGTTTTTAATGATAAAGGAATAGTATTTCCATCTACGGGATACGCTTCGTTTATGGCTATATTGTCGTACCAGCCAATGCTCTCTTTATATTCGTAAGGCATTTCGCTTAAATCTAAACTAGAGCCCTCTATACCGCCAACTAAATTTGTACCGTAAATTCTAGGATTTGCAAAAACTGCGTGTTCGCAAGTGATATCTTGTTGAGAAGCGTCGTCGTAAGCAAATAGTTTTAAAAGAGTGGTTCCATTTGGGATAGCAACGTCTAAATTGCCGTATTGTCCGTTTCTGTTATAAGAAATACCACTATCGTAAATTTGGGTATTGTCTGCATAAACTTTAAATTTTGCAATACCCGCATTTACGTTGTCTAAATGCGTTGTGGTTTGGTTTATACCAATAGTTGCGGTTAGTCTTGTTGCGTTTAAGCCGGCTATTTTAAAAACTAAACCGCCTTCTTTACTAGCGTCACCCCTATTAAAAACGATTGCTTTATTAAAAGATTCGTTTACTAATCCACCTCCGCGTTTTAACAATATAGAATTGTTAATGGTGTCCGCAGGGGAAATGGGAGCGTTTAAAGCGTAGGTATTGTTCCATAAGTTTACGTAACTATCCACGCTTAAATCGCTTAGATAACGATATTTATAAACGCTATCCGCTGCTTTAACTTGCTTGCTTGGGATAAAATCTTTTATTATTAATCCAGTAGAAAAAGCAAGTACAAAACTAAAAACTGCTAAACAAAGTTTTTTAAATAGTTTCATGTTTACTCCTTTTTTATTTGGCAAACTAAATTTTCATAATAAGATTGCCTTATTATATTTTTTTGGTTTGTTAAAAACCTTTTTAAAAATTAAATAGGTATTCTAGTTGTTTCCCACTCGCTAGAAGTAGACGTGGTAGTAGTTGGCTTTTGCGAATTGTTGTTTTTTTTGTTGCAACCACCCAAAACTAATAACGCCATTGTTAGCGATAGGGCTATTAAAATAAGCTTTTTCATTATATCTCCCAATCGTGCGTGCCACTAGTAGTTATAACGTCTTCTTCTTGTACGGGGATTGTAGTTATTTGTGGTTCTTGGTATTCCATTTTTTTACTCCTTATTTATTAAAATATATATTTGCGTAGTGGTTATAATGATATATAGCCATACATAAATTTTGCGTCGTGCTAGATAGGTTTTGTTCTGTTAGTTTATCACTTATATAATCTAGCGCGCTATAAGTTATAGATAAACTTTCCGTTTGGTAAGTTATATTTACCGTAAAAACAGAGTCTATATTAGCCGATTCTATGCCAAAAACTTCTACGTAGTGGCCGTAGTTGTTTGCACCCGTTATAAAGTTCATTTCGCTTCCGGTTGGCTTTGTTAAAGTTATTATATAATCGGCAAAATTTTGACCGTAATCTAGTTTAAAATATAATCTAATACTAACTTCGCTTAGCGCCACTAACGAATATTTATAATGTTGTAGCGTTGCTATGCTACCTGTTATTACTTCGTTGTTAACGGTTGGCGCTTGCTCCGGCGCGTTTTCGATAGTTTGCAAATACTCGTTAGTGTCTTTTGCTAAACTTACCGAATAGTTAAAATTCTCGATAGACCTAATACCGTAATTTATTATTGCTTTACATAAATTTTTTAAATTATCTTGTTGAGATTGGTTGTTAATTACGCTTTCGCAATAGGTTAGTACAGAATAATTAAATTCAAGCCATTTTACTTGTTGACTATCGTATAACTCTATTTTTACGTTTTCGGCAATTTGTCCACTTGCAAAACTAACGCTAAATTTATAAGTGTCGTCATCTTCGGGTTCGAGAGTTTTTAAATATATCGTATCGGTACTAACTCTAGGTGTATAACCCGTTTTATTGTGGTTGTAGGTTAGTTTTACGTAGGCTTCGGTATCCGAGGTGTATTTTGTTGCGTCTACGTATAAATTTAAACTTATTTCCCCTTTTAAAGATAACGACGCGCTATTTTTTATTTCTAACGTTCTTACGTGTCCACAAATGTTGCACTCTTTATCGCTATTATAGTCGTATAGGTGGACTTCTTCATTTTTTTTCTCGCCACAAACACTACACTCGTACCAATGGAAAAACTCGTCTGCCGTATATTCGTTTTCCCAATCGTGTTCGATTTCTCTCGTGTAATTACAAGTGTTACAAGTGGTATCGCACGCGTGGTCGTAATTATGTGTAGATGAGTTTACGTTGCTATTGCATACGCTACAATATTTATAGTGTTGGTTAGGGTCAGTACTAATCCAACCTCCTACGCTATGATTTTCTTGTTCCGTTACTTTACACACACTACAAGTGCGTTGGTGAGTGGTATCGTTTAATATAGCCCAATTTCCCCAACTATGTCCTAGGGCGGAAACTGTTTCGGTATAACTATATCCACAACTACAAGTATAAGTTTTAACCCCCGTTTTTGTACAAGTAGGTTGGGTTGTTATATTGCTTGTGTAATTATGGGTAGAACTAACTACTGCCCCACAACAACTATATTTGGTATGTACGCTAGCCGTTCCGCCGTTTATAACTTCGCCAGTATGATTATTTGAGTTTATTGCTAAATCTTGTCTAGTTTCAGAATAATCGCAAACGGTACAAGTATAAGTTGCAGTGCCTTTTGTGGTACAAGTAGAAGGGGTTATAACTTTAACGGAATAGTTGTGATTTTCCGTATAACTAGTTCCTTCTCTAAAGTGGCTTGTAGAGTTAGATTCTAACTTGCTTGGCGCGGTATTGTAAGAATCTAATCTGTTTCCAAACATCATAGGCGCACACCAAATTGCGTGGTCGGACCAGTTGTTGTTTCTTGCTTCTACAATAAAACTTAATTTTATTGTTCCCACGGGGATATTAACGTCTATATAGTGTAAGGTGGCGACGTTATATTGTATATTTTCTATATATCTAAGGGTTTCGGTGGATTCTATCTCATTAAGTATTGTTGTTGCCACTAGTTTAAAATTTACGCCGTCGCACCCATCAGAAAATTTATTGCTTACGATACCAACAAAAGAAGTAAAACGAGTTAAGTGAGTGTTTGTTACGTTATATACTATAGAACTAGGCGCGTTATGGAAAAGACTCTTATCAAAAAATACTTCTTGAGTAGATAAGGTTGCTTTGTTGCCATCTGGCACGCTGTTTATTTTTAATTGGTTCCAATCTTGATTATAGTCGCCACTAGACGGATCTGTTACCGCAGGGGTAAAAGATTCGGCACTAAGTTCCGTTATACTTTTAAAATAGCAATAAAGTTTTGGGTTTAAGTAGGTTGCAGAGCCACTTCCGTATGCGGCAAGAACTATAAACGTTGCATCCGCAGGAATTTCTACTTCTATTTCCGCCGTGCCAGAAGTAGTTATTGTTTTTAAAATTTCATCTTCTCCGGTTCTTCTTATTCTTACTTGAAAGGTGTTGCTATTGCCGTTTCCGTTTACGGTAGAAACAAACCTAAAAACGCCTATACCTTCTATACCCCAACCAACTTTTGCAGGGTTGCTACTATCGTCGTGTACGGGTATAGTTATTCCTTTATTATCATTTGGGTTTAAGGTTATACTACTATTGCTTGGTAAATTTTGTGGATAAGTCCACTGGGCATCTTCATGGGTATAATAAGGTAAATAACTTAAATCTATAGCGGTACCTTCTGTTCCTACAAGCAAGTTAGAGCCAAATAACCTTGGGTTAGCAAAAGTCGCTCTCGTACTAGAAGAGTTGGATACTTGTAAAACAAGGTTTTTAACGTTTGTAACGTCTACGTCTACAAAACCATATTGAGAGTCGCTATTTAGCGTTGTTGCGCTAAGTAACGTAGTGCCGTCGCCTGTTACCGTAAAAGTGGCAGAGCCGTTTTCTACGCCGATTATTGCGGAAAATCTAGTAGCGTTTAAGCCCTTTAGGTTATAAGTTATGGTGTTGTTTGCGGTAAACGTAATATTTTTTACAAAGGTTTCTTCTACTTTTTTCGGGCCCCTTTTTAAGGTAATATAGTCTACGTTTATACCATAATTTGCGTTTGCCGAGTTAGAAAAAGCCATATTGCTTAAATAAAAATATTTATAACTACTAGCCGCACTAACCCTATTTTGTTTAGGGATAAATTGCGATATTAATATTCCGCTCGTTACTATTAACGAAAAAGAAAATAATAAAATAAAAAATCTTTTCAACAATTTCACAATGGTACTCCTTAATAATGGCGAAACAAGTTGACAAACGATTTAGTGGCCTTTATTTTCGTGTATTTAGGTATATATATAATAGCACTTTATTAAAAAAAATGGAATAGGCAAAACACTTTTCTTTTTAGATAGTATTTGGAAATAACTAAAAAATATATAGCAAAATCACTTTTCGGGTAAAAAATTCTTATAAAAGGGTTGAAAAATAACTTAATAAAAGTTATTATTATTTTATGGTTATTTTAGTCGTAGATGAAAAGCAAAACGAAAATTTAAAGTTTTTAGAGTTTGGAATTTTAGATCCCAAAATTAAAAAAGGTTGGGGCCCTGGCGTTAGAGAATATTATATGGTGCACTTTATTTTAGACGGAGAAGGCTATTTTAATGGTCAGCTATTAAAAAAGGGCAATTTCTTCACGTCTAAACCATATCAAAAAATCCACTATTTTCCAAAGCCAAACAACGAGTGGCATTACGTTTGGTTTTTGCTTAAGGGCGACGGAGTTGAAGACTTTTTATCAGAATACGGATTATATCCGGAAACAGGCGTTGGCAAGTTCCGCGGAGTAGAAGAAATTACAAAACTATGTAGCACTTTTTTTATTAAGGGCATTAAGACTGTAAATAGCGAAACCGCAATAAATTGGGCGAAACTATTGTGCTCTTATAATAAAGAAACTAGCCAAGGAGAAAACGTTAGCGTAAAACAAAAACATTTAGTTAGGGCAACCGAATATATACAAGGTAAATATCACGAAGGTATTAGCCCTAAAAACGTGGCGGAATTTGTTGGGCTAGACGAAAAATATTTATACTCTATTTTTAAGGCTTATTTAAAAATTTCCGTGCAAGAATATTTAAATAATTTGCGTATAGAAAAGGCAAAAGTTTTATTAGAGAAATCCGATTTAAACATTTCGGAAATAGCGTATTCTATCGGCATAGACGACCCGCTAAATTTTAGTAGATTTTTTAAACATATAGTTGGCGTATCGCCAAGAAAATACCGCGAAAATTTAAAATAAAAAACACCCCCAGCGATTTGTTGGGGGTGTTTTTATATCTAATTGTATTTTATAAATAATGTAAAATTTAAGATAAAATAATAAATTTTAATTTAATAAAAATAAACAGAGTTTTTAAAATCAATTTATAAGTTTTTCTATTTTTTATATAATTTTTTATTTTGTCATACTCGACTTTGTCGGGTATCTTAATTATATAAAAATTTTTAATATTCTTGTTGTCATACTCGTGCTTGCACGGGTATCTTTGCCACTAGGCAACTATATATTGTTTATGCTACTGCATAAAAGATTCCCACTATCGTGAGAATGACATAGTGTTTAAAAAAGGATTCCCACGCTTTGCGTGAGAATGACTTAAAGTTTAGCATTGTCGTTTTTTAATGAGTTTGGTTAAATACCGAACTCAATTTCTATCTATTTAATTTTTCGTTTAATCTTTTGGGTTTGTATCACTATCGGTTGGTTTTTTATATCAAAAAAAGTGCAAGTAAAAACTTGCACTTTTAATTTTAAATTTATTTGTAAAGCAACGCTTTTTAACAAATTATCTCTTGCTAAATTGAGGTGCTCTACGAGCCTTTTTAAGACCGTATTTCTTTCTTTCTTTCATACGAGGATCTCTTGTTAAAAATCCTGCTTTTTTAAGCGCTGGTCTTAAGTTGATATCTGCAACGATTAACGCTCTTGCAATTCCGTGTCTTATAGCGCCTGCTTGACCAGTGTATCCACCGCCACAAACGTTTACCATAATGTCATAAGAAGAAACTGTATCGGTTAAAACTAATGGTTGACGGATAACTTGTTTATCTATTTCGTTAGAGCAGTAGTCGTCTATGCTCTTTCCGTTAATGATAATAGCGCCTGTACCGCTTGGTAATAATCTTACTCTTGCAACGGCAGTTTTTCTTCTTCCGGTTCCCCAGTATTGAATTTTCTTTTTAGTAGCTTTTGCCATAATAATTCTCCTTACTTGTCAAGTTTTAACTCAATTGGTTGTTGAGCTGTTTGCTTGTGTTCTGCACCCTTGTAAACTCTTAATTTAGTAATCATTTGTCTGCCAAGGCTGTTTTTAGGAAGCATACCTTTTATGCTTTGGAATACTAATTTATCAGATTTCTTTTCTACCATTTCGCCATAAGGGATTTCTTTTAAACCGCCAATATAACTAGTGTGATATCTGTGCATTTTTTGTTCTGCTTTTTTACCTGTTAATACAATTTTATCGCAGTTGATAACGATAACGTGGTCGCCACAGTCTACGTTAGGGGTAAAAGTAGGTTTATTTTTACCTCTTAAAATAGCGGCAACTTGGCTTGCTAGTCTACCTAAAGGCATACCGGTTGCATCTACTACGTACCATTTTCTTTCAACTGTTTTGGCATTTGCCATATAAGTTTTCATGATTTTCTCCTTGATTATTTTATAAAAAGTTTTACTGCAAAGGGGCTAACTTTTACGTAAACTTTTGTTTATATGCTAAAATATTTTATAAAATTTTACAATTTATGTCAAGTAAAATAACACTTTTATCTCAATTTTTTTATAATAATTTTCATTTTTTAGCATATTTTATGCAATTTTACGCTTACTAAAAATTTTTATTGTGGTATAAAAAAAATTAACCACAATATATTGTTTCTTGTAAAACAAAAAATTTTGTTGTAAAATAAGCCTTAATTATGATATAATTTATCCATTAGGAGTTTATTATGATTAAAGCAATATTTTTTGACTTAGACGGAACTTTGTTGCCACTAGACGAAGACGAATTTATAAAAGTGTACTTTGGGTTACTTTGCAAGCGTTTTTGTCCGCTTGGCTTTGATAAAGATTTGTTAATAAAAGCAATTTGGGCAGGCACGGAAAAAATGATAAAAAATAACGGCTCAACCACTAACGACGTTGTTTTTTGGGATAATTTTAAGGAGTTTTTCGGCGAAGAAAAGGCAAAACTAAAATACAGTTTCGACGCCTTTTACGACGAAGAATATTTGCAAACGGCATCTTGCGTAAAGCCTAACCCATACGCAAGGCAAATTATGGATTTTTTGCACGAAAACAATATTAAGGTAGTTTTAGCATCTCGCCCCGTTTTTCCTAAAAACGGTATGATAAACAGGGCTAAATTCGTTGGGCTTAAGCAAGAAGATTTTTGCTACGTTACTAGTTACGACGTTTGTTCTTTTACAAAACCAAACCCTAATTATTACGCCGAAATTTTGCAAAAACTAAACCTTAAGGCAGAAGAAGTTATTATGTTTGGCAACAACGAAGAAGAAGACGGCGTTGCCACCGAAGTAGGCATTAAAACCTATTTGATAAACGGATATTTAATAAAAGGTAAAAAACAAAGAAACTTACCCGTTATAGAAATGCAAGACGTTATAAGCGTTATTAAAAATCACCTTTAAACAAAAAAAGTAGGGCTATAAGTTATTTTTTGCCACTTTTAACACTTGTAGATAAGTTTAGGCTTGGTTTAGTTGGTGGCTAAACCCTGTACGGGCTAAAGAGTCCTATTTAAAAATTTAATAATAAAGGTAATACCCACGCAAACAAAGATAGTTGGCGTGGGTATTTTAAAAAAGATAGGTAATATTTTTGTTAAAAATTATTCTCCAAAAAGTAAATTAGCGTCAAAGAAATCGGTTGTTGATAAGCTAGTGTCTTCTTGGTAATCGTTTAAAGAAGATAACGGTTTAAAGGTCGTTTTTTTAGAAAAGTCTATTTTTTGGCTAGTAGAACTTTTACTTAAAGAAGATCCTACCCCAATCATATCCATTTTAAAACTAGACGAGTTTAATTGAGTTTCGGTTAAGTTAGTTCCGTATTGCAAATTAACGAACATAGAGCCAATTGGTCCTATCATCATATTTAAGCATTTGTTTAAAATACAACTATATTCGTTGCCGGTTTTATAATAATTAGCGGTATCTGCTAAAAATAATGGGATAAAAGGCGAGTTTGCTTCTACACAATAACCCATCCAATCCATTTGTGTTAAATTGCTAGTGTCGGAAATATTTAAAACCAAACCCAAAGAATCTTCATCTAAAAAAGAATATAAAGTCGGTTCTTTGTAATTGATAAAAAGGTTATAAAGTTTATCAAAATCGGACAAATAGTCTTCTTTGGCGCCGTAAGTTTTATAAGTATAAGAAGTAGAATCTTGAATATCTATTTGGTCGTTAGAGCTAGTAACGTCAAAAATATCTTTACAAGATAAATAATAAGTTGGCGTGTCGCCAGAGATAACGCCTAGTCTATACTCTACTTCGTGAAAAAGAGTTCCCGAGTTTACTTTTAGTAAGTTAGTAGTGCTATCTACGTATACGGCGTTTTGAACTGAAGTGCCTTTTAGTATACTATATGCAAAGTAGTCTTCTCCAACTTTTTTAAACTGAAAAGAGCCCTCTATTTCAATTGACATTGTAGAAGTGTGCGTTTTAGTAACCATTTCGGTATCGCCTTCTTGTTCGTAGTACTCGTATTCTTCGGTATCTTCTGAGAAAGCCTCGTAGTTTAAGTTTAAAGATTGTTCTTGAAACTCTTGCATGTTTTTCGTTTCGTTTAAGTGCCAAGCGTTTAGCGTTTTAGAATAGTTATACAAATCGGTTTCTTGGGTGGGCGCTCCACCATCTTTACAACCAACTACGCTAATAGATAAAATTAGCATAAGCATAATGGAAATAACCATAGTTAGCAATTTTTTTGTTTTCATATTATTACTCCTTTATAAAAGTTAGTGCAAAATTTTATACTGCAAATATATTGTTTATATTAAAGAAATGAGAATGCGTTAAAAGTGTGTCTAGTTCGTAACCGTCTAGGTTAGAAAGGGTATTAAAGTTTGCCTTGCTATAAAATTCGGTTTTGTAATCCATAGTGTTTTTGTTGGAAACAAGATCAGTCATCATAGCGATACTCATAACGTTATGCGTTTCTTTTAGTTCTTTAGCGGTTAGGCTAGTGTTAAATTTAAAATTAGCATACATTGTGCCAATGCCCATTATTCCGTTAAGAGTTGTTTGAATAGAACTATTATATAAGTCGCCGGTTTTTGTAAAGTGAGTGTAGTTTGCTAAAAATAGTGGGATAAAAGGCGAATTTAAATCATACACGCAACTACCTAAAATATCAAAGGCGCTTGCATCTTCTATATTATTTATTTCTAAAACAGAT
>JAGAUH010000059.1 GCA_017620875.1 Clostridia bacterium | reverse complement strand
AGTTGCCAAAAGGCACTTATTTTAGAATAGTTAAACCTAATGGTAAAACAAGTAAGGAAACTTATACTAAAGATTACTATATTAGAGAAGACAAAAAATTTGAGTGCATAAAGCACTCTGACGTTTGGGGTTCTGGTAAGGCTCTAAAAGGAACTACCAAAGTAACCACAGATTTTATTTATTAAGGAGATATATTATGTTTATAGGAAAATTAAACAAAAAATTTGAAAGCATTATATTAGCCGATGGCGGATATAGGGAAAAGGAAGCAGTTAAAAAATGCTATTGTAGAACACCTTTGCCTAATAATAAAGGTGTTAAATTCCATTATTGGAAGACAGATTATCGTGGAAACAAAGAACGTGCTACTGCAACGTATGTTTTTGGTAAAGGTTGGAAGTAATGGCTTTTAATTCGAATAAGAAAAAAGTGCATCCACTTGTGGGAAAAGTTGGATATTGTGATGCTAAAACTTTGAATTTAAAGAAAGGTCATTATGTTTTTATACGTAGAGTTTATGGTGATAAATGTTCTGTTAATACATTTACAACTTTAAAAACTAAAAAAGGTAGATATAAATTAGATAAGTTTGAATTTGTTGAGAATGGCTCAATTTATCCTGTTCCTATCAAAGATACTACGTTACCACGGTTTGGTGGAGTTGATAATAGAGTAATAAAAAATATCCCTATCAATAACATTTATGGTATTGATAGGAACAAATTGAATAGAAGACATCACCATTATATACAAAAATATGTAAAATAAAAACCTAGTCTTACGACTAGGCATTGCTCAACTTTTTATGGTTGGCTTGTTGTTCCCAACGGAACTAATAATATTATATGCTAAATTTTATAAAAAAGCAATAGTTTTAAATAAAAAAATTTAAATTTTTATAAAATTTTTTATTATGCCCCCATTTAGGCAGGGGGAAAATCCTTTTAAAACTTAAATTTATATAAATTTATTCTCCCTGCTTTACTTTAATTTAACCGGCAATAATGCCGTTAAAAATAAAATTTATATGTCCGGTAGGACAAAAGGAGAACCCTATGGAAAAAGAAATAACAGTAACCGTATCGGAAGATACATTTGAAGACAAAAGAACTAATGCTTTAGTTGATTACGTTAGATATTCTGTAAAGATAGGTGAAGACGAATTTGATTTGTTTCCACAAGACGAAAGCAAACGTTTGTTAAAATTTTTGTTTGATAAAAAAGAATATTTTAACGATTCTAGTTCGCACGAAGAAAAATTATTGTGTACAAGCAGTAATAACGGTATCGTGTATAAGATTTTATTGTTTGGAAAAACGTTTGTTTTAAATCCTAAAAAAGCAGATAAAGAACTTTTAGATTATATTGTAGAAAATATAGTTTAATTTAATTAGCCGTAATGACATTTACATATGTCTTTACATATTCCACACTTTTTTTTATTTTTTGACGCTCCTTTAATAACCTTTACGTAGGCTATTAAGGGAGCAAAAAAAACACAAATTTGCAAGCAACGAAAGGGTGCTTTTAGTCCACTCTCTCGATATATATATAAACAACTCGACACAAGGTCTAAAAAATCTAACATTTTTAGGTCTAAAGTAAATGGGGGTTTATGGTGTTAGAGAAAGATTTAAAAAATATTAAAATACCAAATAGAAAACTTATCGACTTATGGCGGAAAGTAAAAAACAACAACGTTATATCCGAACACTATAAAACGTTATCGGAAGAATATAGTTATAATCAAGTTTTAAAAGGTGATTTTGAAAGCAAATCTAGTAGAATAGTAAACTGTATAAAATTTTGGAAAATAAACGAATACGAAATTCAAAAAACAAAAGACGTTAAATCGGTTAGTTTTTGCCACGATAAATTTTGTAGTCAATGCCAAAACAAATTATCTATAAAAAGATATACCGTTTATACACCGTTATTAAAAGAACAGGAAAAAGACTATGACATTTATCACGTTGTTTTTACTATAAAAAACCCTAAATTTGGAAGTTTAAAAACTGCGTTAGATAAAATGTATGATAAATTTGGTTATATTGCAGGATATTTAAACGGAAATAGAAAGGTTGCAGGGATAGACTTTAAAAAATACGGTTTTGGTGGTGGTATAAAAAGTTTAGAGATAACTATAAACAACAAAAAAGAATATCACCCACATTTCCATTGTTTATTTCTATTTAAAAAGAACCTACTCTTTGATAAAACTATAAAAAATACATTTAGCAGTAGCAAAGCCAACGGATATAGATTATTTAATGAGTTTGAAATATTACTGCAACGTGTTTGGTATCTAGTTTATAACGATATAGAAGTAAACAAGTTTAACGTAGAGAATTTAGAAGTTGTTAAAAAATTTATAGGTGACTACGAAGACGTTAACAATATTAACTCTGACGGATATTCCGTTATTATGGATAAAATATCTGGTGTAGAAGACAAAAACTTTAAAGAAGTATTTAAATATACGTTAAAAAGCAATTTTAAACAAATTGCTAATAACTACGAAATATTTAAAGAATTGTATTTTGCACTAAAAGGAACTAGGGTTCTGCAGACTTATGGAAAGATTAAACAAATTAAAGACGAAGAACTTGACGATATTATAAACAAACAAACGGACAATTATTACTTTGCAAAGTTAAAAGAACTTGGCAAGGTAGAAGAATATAAAGAAGAATATAACACTATTAAACAAGTAAAAGAAGATGCGTCTTCTGGTGCGTTTACTTTTATTAGTCGAAATTCTATTTTAAAAGAAGTGTTTACCGAAGTTAAAAAGAAATAAACGTTGGGCGGAACGTTCCGTATATTGTCTTTTTTTTCTGTTTTGTTTACCTTATAAGGAAACCGCCCTTTCCTAAAAAAAATAATCGCCTAGATAAATCTAGACGATTAAGTTTGGGAGTCTACCTCTTTCAAGCCAGTGTTCTTCCCTGTCAACTCGCTTTTGCAGTTGCTTCCCCATGTAGGGCTGAATGGCAATTATAATTATAAAAGGAGTATTATAAAATGTCAAGTATTTATTCAAAAAATTTTAAAACTTTATCTGGAGTAACAGTTGTCCCGTCAAACTATGTATGGGTACAGAATAAAAATAATACTTTTAGTATAAGACCGGGTGTTATCGTTTTAGGTAAAGTAGAATCTGCTTTTTCTAACTTTGTTTTAAAAGCAAATAAACCTAACAAAAAAACTAGTTATGTTGAAGACGTATGTGCTTTACCACAACGTACAAAAAATGAAATTATTAATCATTTTTTTGATAAAAAAGGTAAAAGGAATAAAAATACCGTTGCCTATCTAGTAAGAACGGATAAAGCCGCAAATCAATTAGCATTACAAAATCTAGCAAAATCTCAAAAAGGTAAAGGTGTTAAACCGTAATGGTTACAATAATTTTTGGAGTGCCGGGAGCAGGAAAAACTGCACTACTTACGCACCTATTAAATCAATACATATTTGATTTTGATTATATATCACAAATGCAAAACGAAATACAGTTGTTAAATTCTACAGGTTTTAACTTAACTATTCCAGAGCATTGTGTAGCAAGTAATTATCCTATAACTTTTAAAAAGTTTGGTTATAGTGATAGGCATAATAGAATAATAAATCCGTTTAAGTTAGGGTTTGAAAACGTTAAAGTTCCGGTACACTCTACGTTACCTTTTGAAGTAATAGGCATAAGTGAAGCACAAGAATATTTTAACTCACGTATGAGTGCTTATTATCCCGACTGGCAAAGTCGTTTTTACGAAAAGCACCGTCACAATAATCTAACAATATTTTTAGAGTGCCAAAGACCAGACTTAATTGACGTTAACGTCAGGTTTTTTTGTTCTTTCCTAGAAGTAGTAGATTTAAAAATAAAAACGGATAGGCAAGGTAGAATTGTCGGTTTAGTTTGGAAGACTAGATATTTTGAAAATATGAAGAAATACGAAAAATACGTTAACTCTGGTGGACAAGCCAAAGATACTTACGTTACACAAAAGTTTGTTGCAGATTATAACGTGTTTGATTTGTACGATTCTCAAGCCGAAAAGCCTAGATTTTATAAAAAACTATTTGCCGGTGATTTTGATTTAGAATATAGCAAACCTTTAGAAAAATCACTTGCAGGATTTAAAGAATATCAAAAATACGAAATCAACGTACCAGACGGATTTTATTCTCGTAGGAGTAGTAATTTATGACGTTAGAAGAACAAAAAGAATTAGAAATGCAACAACAAATGGAGCAAGATTATAAAAACTTATTAGATAGCCTAGATATAAACTTTGTTAAAAACACTTATATAGGTGTTACGTTACAAGAGTTTTACAACACGTTTAGGCAAACGTTAAATACCGGTCAATTTGTTCCTGAAAAGTTTAACGATTATATACGTATGTATATTTTTAAAAGTTTAAAGAAAAAGTTTAAAGAAGTAAACAAGTTAGTTAAGATAAGAGATAAAAATTTTAAAAAACAATTAAAAGAAAAATATCGTCTTTTAGACGTTAAAAAAGGAGAATAAAAAATGAAAAACTTTTTAGCAATTTTACTTGCATCAATACTAGGATTTGGTGTTGCAACTGGAATCGGATTTGGTATTAAATACCGCCACGATATTAAAGATACCGTAGTATCTTGGTTTGATAAAGATACCAAAGAAGAAACCAACGAAGACGTAGATTTACCAGAACAAGAGGTAGTTAACTATGAGGAACTTTATAACTTGGAGAAAATCAATAATATCAACTTACAAAACGAACTTAATAAGTATAAAGGTTTAGAAATAGATATAAAAGAAGAACTTACTTCTTTTGTTTATAGTTATAATGGACAAGAAGTTGATATTACTGATACAGCAACATTTATTTATTGTGATGCTGAAACTTTTAAGAAACTTTTAAATCCTAATGAATGTTTAATAAATGAATTTTACACTGGTTGTACTTATACTTTTAAAACTTTAGATGCAATAGAAGAGTGTTCTTGTCGTATGTCGACTGAAATATATTCAGATCTTGAATGTCCCGAAAGATATACTATCAATTTTAATTATATTTTAAATCAAACTGCAGAAAATGACGTTGATTTGGATACTTGGGACGAATTAACATATGTTAGGACTATTGAAGATATAACTGAAGATTTTTCTTATTGTTTTAAGATAAGAAACACAGAAAAATCTGTTGATTATTATACTAAAGAAATTACTATAAATTTAGATATCTTATATACAATTGTTCCATAATTAAGAGGTTTTATGAAAAAGTTTTTAGTTTATTCATTGAGTTTTTTAATTTTTGTAGGAGCAATATTTGGTGGATTTATAGCATTTAAAAAGTGTTGTCCTAAAGCCTACAATTTAGTTAAAGACTCTTTTATAGAAATTAAAGAAGGTTTTAAAGATTATTTTGGTGAAGATAAAAATTCTAATAGTGAAAACAATTCTAATAGTTCAACTAATAGTGATTTAAATTCTTCTAACTCCTCTACTGAAGATAGTTCCGTTAAAAAAACCTATCAACGTACTTATTATACCATTTCTATTCGTTATGACGTGCCAGAATTACAAGAGTCGTTTTATTTAATGGACTCTTATTCTAATGATATTGATGCATCATACGTATTTAATTTTGACCCTACTGGATATTTAAATTTAGATTTCTATCAAAATATAAAAGATAACGGATATACTTTTCGTAAAGACAAATTAACGGAAGTTAATGTTTATCTAGTAGAAAAAAATGGAGAGTCTACTATAACAAAAGACTCAAGAAATTTATTTTTAGATGATTTTACTTTAGATTTAAATTTTGATAATAGTGTAAATAACGTTGATTTAGAAAATTTTGATAGTTCTATAGCAAGCGGATTTTCTGCTAAAATCGAGATAGAAATAACTGGGGATAATTTAAAAGTTACTATAATACCATTAGAAATTGTATATATAGATTAAAATTAAGGTGGCTTATGAAAAAATTATTACTATTATTACTTGTGCTGTGTAATTTTTTTATCTGTACTAATATAACTTCTTCCGTGTATGCGGAAGAGGTTTCTAATATTGAGTTAACTTCGGTATTAGAGGATTTAGAGAGAGATAGCACGTTTAATAAAGATGATTATAAGGAAAATTTAGAAGATACAAGTATTTCCCTAATAACTATTGCAGAAAACACTTTAGATGAGTTATACGTTTACACGTTCCAACCTAACCCTAATACCCTTTGTAGTTCGTTAAATTTGCAGTATGGCGATAATTCCTTTACAAGTGTAATTAACAATTATAAATTATTGCTTATTTCTAGTGATGGTGTATTTTTTAAATACAAAGTTAAAATTGATAAAATTTCTAATGCTGATACTTATTATTACGATATAATATCCATTTATAGATTTTTTGATGCAAATTTAGATGGTGAAACTGGTAATCAAATAATTACTGAAAAATCTTATTCTGTAGGAAGAAAATTCTACGTTAACAACGTTGGTAGTAATAAATACTATTCGTATCAAGATATTAAAGTTGTAGAAATTAAAGATAAAATATGTGGAACTTTAAGATATTTTGAAGATTATAGTGTTGACGCTTGGACTTTTTTGCTAACTGCTGGTTTAATTATTGAGAGTAATGTTAGTTTTATTGATACTTGTTACATAGCATTTAATACTGACGTTGTTATTGAGGATTTATTAGAGGTAGAAGTTGTTTTTAATACTCAAAACTACGTTTACGCTTGCGATACTCTATCAGGGCATAATGGTAGTATTAAATGGGATAATAATATTAAAGAACAAAGAAAGGTTGTTGTTCCAGAAAAGAAAAGGAATCACTCAAAAAAATGGTTTTTAGAAACTTTTAGTTGGAACACTATTCAAACTGGAAAGGAATTTGTTGCAGGGTTTAATAATAGAAAGTTTATGGATTTTGAATTTTTGCCTTTTACTCAAGCCTATGAAATAGATGCTGAAGGTAAAGCAAAACTTGAGAATAAACAATTCGTAGTTCATTTTTACGATTTTAAAGGTGTTACAAGGCATAACCTTTTTAGAACTGAATGCTTGCAAGAAAATATAACAGACGTATCAGTATTAAGATTAAAATATCAAACTAACGGAGAATTATTTGATTTGGGTGCAGTTGATACAAAGCAAAGTGGAAAAGGTACTGAAGGTTTGGGTACTAAAGCAAAGGTTGATAAAAAAGTAGTTTCTATTATTGTAATAATTGTCGTTATTGCTTTAATAGTAGTATTAGCAATTTATTGCCCTTGGTTCTTAAAGTTGATATCAGCAATATTTACTTATATAGGTAAAGGTATTGTCTGGGTGTTTAATGGAATTGTTACGTTGTTTAAAAAGATATTTAAAAAGGAATAGATAAACTTATAAAAGGCAAGAAGTTCTTGCCTTTTAACACAAGCGCCATCCGTCGCTTTGGCACGGATAAAAGGGAAAAAAATATAATAGTTTTAAATTGAGTGGAAATATTCTCTTTAATAAAAATAATTTATTACAAGAGAAAAAAGCAACTCACTCTATAAGGTATGCGTTAGTCTTAATTTAAAGAACTAGCAACTAGTTAATTTAGCCGTTAGGCGGAAAATGTTTTTAATGTACTTTTTAATAAAGAATAGCCGAAAAAAATAAAGCCTGCGTTTTTTTCGGCTTTTCATATGCTCAAATATATTTTTTAATTAAGTTATAAGTTTTTGTTTGACAATACATTCTAATTTTTATATAATGGTAAATCAAAAAATAAAAATGGTGGAATAATGAGAAAACAAGGAACTAAAAATTTAACGTATTATAAAAGGCAACAAATAGAAACTCTTTTAAATGCAAACGTTGATAAAAAAGAAATAGCAAATATAGTGGGAATAAGTTT
>JAGAUH010000058.1 GCA_017620875.1 Clostridia bacterium | reverse complement strand
TTGAAAATCAAGGCTTAAAACTATACGGGGGTGTGTTTGTAAACGATAGCACTTTAACGGAAGGTGGTAATAAATTTTTTAGTAACAGTTGCGTTGCTCAAAATTATATAGGGGAAAACGGACTTGTTTATGCGGGAATTATAGATTGGGATAGTTCTTTTCCGTATATAAATTTTTTGCTTGCAAACGTTCAATTTTTATATAATTATGACGGAGCACCAAATCAAGGATACTATTGGATAGACTATTGCAATTTATCAAAGCCTTATAGACCTGCAGACCCTACGAGAGAGGGGTATAGGTTTGCGGGTTGGTATAAAGATAAAGAGTTTACCAAAGCACTAGATTTTAGCCAAACTATAACTACTAGTAAATTAATTGGAGAAGGTTGGCAACTATCCGATTATGCTTATCCAGACCATTATTCGTCTTTAAAATTGTATTATCCTGCAGATTACGTGTGTTATATTTATGCCAAGTGGGAAAAGGTGGTCTAGTATGAAAAGATATATAAAAAAACTAACGGTGCTTTTGTGCTTTATTTTTGTGTTTCATTTAGTATGTGGGTATAATTACACGTACCCTGGTGCCGGTTGTTCTGACAAGTTAAAATTTAGTGTTTGTGGCGACTTTGTAATAGACCAAAACAATAAAGTTCACGATTTGACTGACGAGGCAATTTTAAAAGAAGAAATTTATATCCCTACCACTATAAACGGCTCTAACTTTGACGTGTATTCGGTAAAAAATGGTGGGTTGTGGGGTAGTGGCAGAACTGTGTACGCACGTTTTAGAGAAGGGAACGTAAAGCGTATATATATGTTTTCGCAAGAAAATAGTGGACTTAGCCAAAGCGAGTTTAATTCGGCGTTTTTTAATTTAAGTCAGGCAACGGCACACTTTAAAGGCTATACGATAGATTATAAATACGATTTGTACGATTTTGTATTTGAGTATTACGTAACTAAAAGAGCAACTAAAAATATCGCTTTAATTTTCAACAATAACGTTTCTGCATTGTGGAGTAATTGCATTGTAGATACTTATAGCGCAATGCAAACGGCTTTTGATGATGAAAATGGTAGAATAGAAGCGGGAAGCATAAGTGATAGAGTTACTATTTCGTGCAATTTGGCTAATATACAATATATGTATAACTATCAACTTTCGCCAAATAACGGACACTATTTTTTAGATAGTGTAAACTCTGGTGAAAAAATTAATTTAATACCACAAAATCCTACTAGAGAAGGATACGTTTTTGGCGGGTGGTATGCAGATAGTGCTTGTACCGTGCCTTTCGATTTTGATGCGGACGTAGAAAGAAAAACTTTAATGGGATGGTATAGTTCTGATTTTACTGGTACAAAACTAAAATCGGCTAAATTATATTATCCTAAAGATTACGTTACTTATATTTACGCCAAATGGATATAAACTGAAGTGAAAAATTTAAAAATAAAAATTAAAATAAATATTATTTAATATTTACATTTTTTAGTAATAATGGTATAATAAGCATAGTAAAATTATATGGAGGTAGAAAAAATGGCAAAAAAAGGATCAGGAATGCTAAACATGGGTTGGCCTTGGTTTGTAACTCTAATTTTAACTATTATACCTTTTACTCATTGGGTACTTGGTGCAGTTACAAGATTTATGAGAGGTAATATTTTAGGCGGAATTTTAAATATTATCCCTATCGTTGGTCAAATCTTTTGGGTTATCGATTTAATTACCGTAATTATTAAAAAAGATTTAGTTGTTTTAGCATAACGATTTTTATACTTAAGAAAAAGTGGTGCAAGCATTTTGCTTGCACTTTTTTGATATAAAATAAAAACTACGCGATAGTGATGTGGTACAGTAAAGGTTTAGTGGTGAGTAGAAAGTTATACTCATTAAAAAACGGCAAAGGTAAAATAATATATACACGTTAAGTCATTCTCACGCAAAGCGTGGGAATCCTTTTTTTACAATTGCGTCATTCTCACGATAGTGGGAATCTTTTATGCGGTAGCAAAAACAATATATAGTTGCTTAGGGGCAAAGATACCCG
>JAGAUH010000057.1 GCA_017620875.1 Clostridia bacterium | reverse complement strand
CGGCAATTTAGAAAGTTCGTTTATTAGTTTGCCTATTGGTTCTATAAATACGCTCATTAGCCCATTGGTCCTTGATATAATTTATTTGACGCAACTATCGCGTCTACTTTTTTATAACCCTCGTTTAAAGCAACGATGATTAAATCTTCTAACATTTCGATATCGTCAACGTCTACCGCGTCAGGATTAATGGTAACGCTTTTTACCACTTTTTTACCATTCATAATAACTTTTACAAGTCCGCTAGCGCTTTCGGATTCTATTTCCATTTCTTCTAGTTCTTTTTGAGCTTTTTCCATATCCGCTTGCATTTTTTGCGCTTGTTTCATAAGTTGTTGCATTTGGTTTCCGCCACCAAATCCGCCAAATCCACCTCTAAATCCTGCCATAATTTTAATCCTCCTTGTTTACCTTGACTTTATCGCCAAAAATTTTTTTAACTTCTTCTACTTCGCTTGCTAACTGTTCTTCTAAAACGCACTCGTTAGATTTTTCGCAAATTTTTACTTTAAGATTTTCTACTTCTAAAGTAGACTCTTGTATTTTAGATAAGTTATCTTGTTTATTAAGTAGCATAAAATCCGTTTCGCTATCGGCGTAAATGCAAAGCGTGTCGCCTTTAATTTCGGTTATACGCTCGCTACAAATAGCAAACAAAGTCATGCTTTTTAACCTTATTTTTCTTAGTATTGCACCCCAAACTCTTTTACTATCTTCTCTAACTGCTCCACTAGGCGCGCTAACAGTAGTAGCGGTAGCAACCCTTTTATCCGTAAAGTTTACGCTAGCGCTAGTTTCGGGTATTTCTACTTTTTCTTCTACGAAAACGTCTTTATTTACCTTTTGCTCTTTAGGTTCTACCTTAACTTCTTGCTTAACTTGTTCTACTTGCTTAACTTGTACGCTCTCTGGTTTTGCTTGAGTAACCACTTGCTCCGCTGGAGTTGTAGCAACTACTTTTATACCGTTTGTTTGTAGTTGGGCAAGTTTTTTTTCTAACTCGGCAACCCTAACGGATAACGCCGAAACGGAAATATCTTGAGTTGGCAAACTACTTTTTACTATTGCCGTTTCTAAAACTATTCTTGGGTGAGAACTATACCTTATTTCCCCCTCCGATAAGGATAAAATTTCCATAATCCTAAGTAGGCTCTTGCTATCCGTAATAGTTAAGAGTTGATTGTACCTATTTAACTTTTCGCTAGTTAAGCCTAAAAAGTTGTTTTGGGTTGTGGCAACGGTAAGCATTTCTCTAACGCCGTAAATTAAGTCTTTAAAAATCATACCTACGCTTTTGCCTAAAGTAATTAGTTCGTCTAGTTGTTTTAAGGCTTGTCCAGAGTTACCTTTAAATATATTTTCTAACAAATCTAACAACCTATGCTCATCTGTTGCACCAAGCACTTCTTTTGCGGATTGTAAAGTTATTTCTCCATCTGTAAAAGACGCGCAAATTTCCGCAATAGATAAAACGTCTCTAGCGCAACCTTCGCCGTTTTTTGCTATAAAATATAAAGCGTCTTGCTCGTAAGTTCTGCCAATAGAATCGAAAATGCCTTTTACTAACTCTACTAGTTCTTGTATAGGGATAAGTCTAAAATCAAATCTCATACAACGAGATAATATCGTAGACGGTATTTTATAAACTTCGGTAGTGGCTAAAATAAATACCGCGTGCTTAGGCGGTTCTTCTAGGGTTTTTAACAACGCGTTAAAAGCCTCGCCCGTTAGCATATGCACTTCGTCTATAATATAAACTTTATACTTTCCGCTAATTGGCGGATATTGTACTTTATCTCTAATTTCCCTAACGTTTTCTACTTTATTATTACTAGCCGCGTCAATTTCGAAAATATCGGTAGAACCACTAGATAATGCCCTACAGTTTTCGCACTCCTCGCAAGGCGAGCCGTTTTGTGGATTTAAGCAATTTATTGCTTTTGCAAATATTTTTGCAGTTGTAGTTTTACCCGTACCCCTGCTACCGCAAAACAAATAAGCGTGCCCTATTTTATCGGTT
>JAGAUH010000056.1 GCA_017620875.1 Clostridia bacterium | reverse complement strand
TTTACCTAAAAATCTACCGCCAAAGGCTATAACGTTGTTGTAGTTATCTATTATAGGAATAATAAGTCTTTCTGCTTGAAAATCGTATAATCTACCTTTTTCGCTTTTTTGCACTACGCCAATAGAGAGCATTTCTTCTTGAGTGTAACCCTTTTCTAATAGATATTTTGGTAAACTATCGTAGTCTAAAGAAGCGCCTATACCAAAATCTTTTAGGCAATCTTTATTAATGTTTCTCTTTTGCAAATACTCTAAATGCTTTGGCGCGTTTTTAAGATTATGCACGTAAAAAAGTGCGGTATCCTTTAATAGTTTTTGCATTTTTTCTCTATTAAAACCATCGTCTTTTTTAGAGTAGTTTTCTCTATCGTTAGGCACTTCTAACCCAACTCTTTTTGCAAGTATCGTTACGGCTTCCATAAAGTCGATATTTTCTACTTCTTTTACAAAAGTAATAACGTCTCCGCCCCTTTTACACCCAAAACAATGGCAAAACTGCCCCGTTTCGTTTACGGAAAAACTTGCAGTACGCTCGTTATGTCCCGGGAAAGGACACCTTGCCCAATAGTTATTTCCACTACGCGTTAGCGTGGCGTAAGAAGAAACTACTTCGACAATGTCGTTTTTAAGTTTTAATTCTTCTATAAAATTATCCTTTGTCGCCATTGTTACCTATATAAAAACTTTTAGGGATAAAATATTCTTCAAAAATATAAACCGCGTATCTATCCGTCATGCTAGATAAATAATCGCATACTACCCTAATTTCGTTTTCCCCCTTATTTAATACGTTTTGATACGTTCTTGGAAGTTTTGATAAATTTTTTATAAAATAATCGTATAAAGCGCCTAGCATTTTATAAGCTCTTTCTTCTTCTTTTATAGCGTCTTGGTTTAAATATACCCTTTCGAACATAAATTGCCTAATTAGGTCGGTAGTTTTTTTAACTTCTTCCGTCATACTAATTTGGTTTTTGCCTAAAGAGTTGTTTACTATAGAAGTTATCATTGCGTTTATGCGTTGAGAACTAGTACGGCCTAAATCTTGCGCTTCTTTTGGCAAATCTTGCTCGGTTATTATGCCCGCCCTAATTGCGTCGTCTATGTCGTGATTAAGGTATGCTATTCTGTCGGCAATGGCAACGGCTTGTCCTTCTAGAGTAAAAGGTTTTCCGTTATTGTTGTGGTTTACTATTCAGTCTTTAACTTCGTAAGTTAAATTTAGTCCGTTACCTTCGTTTTCTAGTAGTTCTACAACCCTTAAAGATTGTTCGTTATGCTCAAAATGCCCGCTTAAAGCGCGCAAAGTACGCTCGCCCGCGTGTCCAAAAGGCGTATGCCCCAAATCGTGTCCAAGCGAAATTGCTTCGGCTAAGTCTTCGTTTAAATCTAAACACCTAGCAATACTTCTTGCAACTTGAGAAACGTCTAGCGTGTGAGTAAGTCTGGTTATGTAATGGTCGCCCTCCGGCGAAAAAAATACTTGCGTTTTGTTTTTTAATCGCCTAAAAGATTTAGAATAAATAATCCTATCCCTATCGCGTTGAAAACAAGTACGCATATCGCACTCGGCTTCTGGTTTTTCTCTACCACGGCTATTTGCCGATAGCGTTGCAAAACTATTTAAAAATTGTTTTTCTCTTTGTTCTATTTTCTCTCTAACTTTCATAAAAAAACACTCACTATTTATAAATATCCTAAAAAATAAAATTTTCCTAATTTTAATTTAAAATTTTTCTATTTTTTTGCAAAAACTTTATTTTTATTGTCGAATTTTAAATTTTTTTATTTTTTTACTCATTTTACCTAGGTTTTAATATCTTTTTATTGCTATTTAATACAAAAAACAAGCCTAAAAATTTAGACTTGCTTTTTTTGTTTAAAGTAACAATTTTTTAATTCTCTATCCACTTAGCATAAATAAAGGTTACGTAATCTTCTGGATAATACCAGTATTCTTCTTGATTATCATTTATACCTTTTAGTAATTCTTGCTTTATATAAGGTTCTTTAAAATCGTAAGGAATCTCACATTCTTTATCTTGATACCACCCCTTAAAAGTATACCCCTCTCTTGTAGGATTTTGCGGAATATAAGATAAAGTTTCTCCATTTTCTAAATCATCTATCCAATAATATCCTTGGTTTGGTGCTCCATCATAATTGTACATAAATTCAATATTTGCCAATAAACACCTCTCTCGCGTATTAGAATAAGCCACAATTTCATTAGAATTATTCCCAGTATTCTGTGCTCTAAAAAAATTTACAAAAAATAAACCTGCAGAAATCCTTGCTGAAAAAGTTTCATTGACGTACAACTTATTGAAGCGATTAAAAAAATTAACTGGAATTTTTTTTCCATTACAAAAAAAACTTTTAGTGCTTTTATTTAAATGTTTTGACAATGAATTATATAACTGCTCTAAAAAGTAATAATATTCTTTTTCTTCGTTAAAATTTTTAATCACCATAGGAACATATATCTTTTCTAGCATTTCTCCATATCTATAAATTACATAGGTGTCCCCTATTATCCCCTCGTTCTTTTTGGCAACTTGTAATTTATGTCCATTAATTGTTTCTGGTATTACAATATATTCTTTTTGTAAACCTTGGTCACTAAAATCGTATATCTCATTATCTTCGGTTATAATAAAGTCGCCATATTCGTACAACTTAACTTTAT
>JAGAUH010000055.1 GCA_017620875.1 Clostridia bacterium | reverse complement strand
TTCTACTTTTCCAAGCGAAGATATGCCCGGTATAGACCTTGTTATACAAGATATATCTTACCTACTTAAAAACAAAGATAAAATTAAAGGAATATTAATAACTCACGGACACGAAGACCATATAGGCGGACTTCCGTACTTATTAAAGGGTATAAACGCGCCCGTATACGGCACTAAATTAACGCTTACTCTTGCAGAAAATAAAATGAGAGAGCATAAACTAAACGATTATAGTTTTAACTGTGTAAAGGCAGGTAGCGTTATTAGTTTAGGTGCGTTTAGGGTAGAATTTATAAACGTAAATCACTCTATATCGGGGGCGTGTGCTCTTTCTATATCAACCCCTGTAGGCGTGGTTTTCCACTCGGGCGATTTTAAAATTGACCTAACGCCAATAAACGGCGAAGTTATGGATATAACTCGTATATCCGAAATAGGTAAAAAGGGCGTAACCTCACTATTATGCGAGTCTACCAACGTAGAGCGTAGTGGATTTGCGCCAAGCGAAACGATAGTGGGCACTACCTTAGAAAGATTGTTTGCAGAAAATCTTAAAAAGAGAATAATAATTGCAACCTTTGCTAGCAACGTGCACCGCTTACAACAAATTTTAAACATAGCGCAAAGGTATAAAAGAAAAGTTGCCTTTTCTGGTAGAAGTATGATAAACGTTGCCGAAAGCGCTAGTAAAATTGGCGAGTTAGAAATACCTAACGGTATTATCGTCGATATAGAAAAAATAAAAAATTACGCCGATAAAGATTTAGTAATAGTTTCAACGGGTAGCCAAGGCGAGCCAATGAGCGTGCTTTCGCGTATGGCGTACGGCGATTATAATCAAGTAAAAGTTACTAGTAACGATGCGATAATTATATCCGCTAGCCCAATACCCGGCAACGAGAAAAACGTTTATAAGGTTATAAACAATCTATATCGTATCGGTGCGGAAGTATATTACGAATCGCTAGAAAAAATCCACGTTTCCGGACACGCTTTTCAAGACGAGTTAAAAATTTTACACTCTTTAATAAAACCTAAATTTTTTATACCTATACACGGTGAGTATAGGCACTTAAAAAAACACATAACTCTTGCAAAGGGTATGGGTATGAAAGAGAGTAATATGCTTATTGCCGACATTGGCGACTGCGTAGAAATAACCGAAAAGAGTATGAAAAAAGGTGAAAACTTTACCGCAGGCAGTAGGCTTGTAGACGGGCTTTCTATCGACGAAGACGGCGAAATAGTAAGGGACAGAATTCAACTTGGAGAAGATGGAATTATAGTAGTTTTACTAACTATTAGTAGAGAAAACGGCGAAGTTTTACAAGGTCCTGATATTATTGCTAGGGGTACTACTTTTACCGAAGAAAACGTAACGGAACTAAAATCTTTAGTTATAAAAAATATTATTACAAACAACAAAAGAGCATTTAGAGATATGGCAGAAGTGCGTAGCGTTATAAGAAAAACCGCAAGAAACTACGCTTATAAACGCATTAAGCACTCGCCTATGATTATCCCTATTATTACAGAAATATGATAGAAATAATAAACGAATTAAGGAAATTTTATAGGCAAAAGGGCATACCCACCATTTTAGACGAGGGATTATCTGTTTTATTGCAAGCAGTAAAAGATAAACAACCAACTAATATTTTAGAAATAGGAACTGCTACGGGTATGAGCGCCATTGCTATGAGCCTTACTTGTCCAACTGCGCATATAACCACGATAGAAATTATGGAAAACTCTTTTTTAGAGTCGCAAAAAAACTTTAAGGAGTTTAAAATGCAAGATAAAATTAGTGGGGTTTTGGGCGACAGTTTACAAGTGCTAGAAAATATCGAAGGCGAATACGATTTCGTTTTTTTAGACGGCAGTAAATCTAAATATAAAAAATGCCTTGAGCTAATAGAGCCACGTTTAAAAAAGGGTGCTATTGTGGTGGCGGATAACGTGCTTTTTAGGGGATATATTTTAGATAAAGTAGAGTGCCCAAAAAGGTATAAAACGATAAAGAAATATATGAGAGAATTTTTAGATTATATGCTAACGGATAGCAAATATAAAACCACCCTTTACCAAGTTGGCGACGGGGTTACGGTTAGCGAATATCTAAAAGGAGAATAAAATGCAAAAGGTAGAGTTACTTTCGCCTGCGGGCAATTTCGAAAAACTAAAAACGGCTTTTTATTACGGAGCAGACGCCGTATACGTTGGTGGTAAAAACTTATCGCTACGCGCTCAAGCAGACAATTTTAGCAACGAAGAACTTATTGAGGCAACGGCTTACGCCCACAATTTAGGCAAAAAAATATACGTTACTGTAAATATTTTTGCCCATAATAGAGATTTAGAACTTGCCGAAAACTTTATTGCCTTTTTAGAAAGTATCGGGGTAGACGGGGCTATTATGTCAGATCCCGGTTTAATTAGTTTAGCGCTAACAAAATATCCTAAACTACCCGTTCATATTTCTACCCAAGCAAATATAACGAATAAGTACATTGCAGAGTTTTGGCATAAACAAGGTGCCGAAAGAGTAGTGCTTGCTAGAGAACTATCTTTAAAAGAAATTAAAGATATAAAAGAGTATAACCCTAATTTAGAGTTAGAAGCCTTTATTCACGGGGCTATGTGTATTAGTTATAGTGGCAGGTGTTTACTTAGCGAATATTTTAACCATAGAGATGCTAACCAAGGCGACTGCGTGCAAGCGTGTAGGTGGAATTACGCCATAAGAGAAGTTGGTAGAGACGGCGACTATTACGAAATATCCGAAAACGATAGGGGTACTTACATTTTAAATAGTAAAGACTTAAATATGATAGACTATATCGCCGACTTTATAAACGCGGGCGTAGTGTCCTTTAAAATAGAAGGAAGAATGAAAAGCGAATACTATTTAGCAACGGTTGTAAACGCTTATCGTAGGGCGATAGACGCTTACTACAAACTAGGCGAAGATTATAAAAAAGACCGCCTATATAACCAAGAATTAGAAAAAACCGCCCACAGAGCCTTTACTACGGCGTATATGCTAGGCGAAAATAAAAACACGGTAAACCACTTAAATTCTCAAAGTAAAGGGACTTGCGTATTTATGGCGGTGGTTAAGGGGTACGACGAAACCACTAGTGAAATTATTGTGGAAATGAGAAATCGTTTTAAGGTTGGCGACACCCTAGAAGTGCTATCGCCAAGCGATAATTTTAACAAAAAAATTACCATTACCGAAATGAGAGATTTAAATGGTAAAGTGGTAGAAGATGCTAAAATAGTACAACAAGTTTTAAAAATTAAAAGTGATATAAAACTATCGCAAGGGTATATTTTGCGTAAATAATCGACATAATTTTATCTTTTTCGGCATAGTTTTTCTTGTGAGGAAAAATTATGTTTTTATCTTTTTTAAGTTTTATCATTGGCAAAATTATCTTTTTTTGTTCTAGCGTAAAGGGTACTAGTTTTCCTAAACCGCTTTCTGCCGAACAAGAAAAAGAATATTTAATAGCCTATAAAGAAAAAGGCGACCAAAACGCAAAAGAATTATTAATAAAACACAACCTTAGGTTAGTTGCGCACGTGGCAAAAAAATATCAAGGCACGGAAGAACAAGAAGATTTAATTTCTATTGGTACTATCGGGCTAATAAAGGCAATAAATAGTTACGACTTAAATAAAGGCTCGTCGCTAGCAACCTATACCGCTAGGTGTATCGAAAACGAAATTTTAATGATGCTAAGGGCAAATAAAAAATACTCTGGCACGGTGCTATTATCCGATAGCGTAGGCACGGATAAAGACGGCAACGAACTAACTTTAATAGACCTACTTTCCGACGAAGACGATAGCGTTATAGATAGGGTAGAAAAAAGAATTTTTTTCGATAGGGTTATGGAAATCGTTAAAGAAGTGCTAGACGAAAGGCAATACGAAATAATAGTGCTAAGGTTTGGCTTAAAAAGTGGTGTTCCGCTTGCTCAAAGAGAAGTGGCAAGTTTATTAAAAATATCTCGTTCTTACGTATCTCGTATAGAAAAAAGCGCTATATTAAAATTAAAAAAAGAACTTAAAGAACGCAATATTTGTCCAGACTAATCCCTATTGATTTTTAATGAGAGATATAGTATAATATAAAGTATGGTATA
>JAGAUH010000007.1 GCA_017620875.1 Clostridia bacterium | reverse complement strand
GCAATTTTTAATTAACCGTTTATTTTATACTAAAAAACAAGATTTTTAAATATACTAACCGCCTAACAAATTACGCACAATTGTAAGTTACGCTCGTTCCATCATAAACTGCCGTATTTGTAAGCGTGTTATTTGGTTGCTCTGTAGAAAGTTGGTAAACGATACCCTCTACAATATGATACCACGTTTGAGCCTCTTTTTTAACAGATGCGTACGCTAAATAATACACGTGCTCAAACCTTCCAGTTTCTAATAGCGTTTCGTCGTCAAAACGAATATTTACCTCAAACCTATAAGTAACTTGCGTGGTATTTGTTCCGCTTGGATCGTGGTCTATTTGCACTTGCCACATTACTGAACTTGTATCTCCAGACGTATAATACAACCCTATCTTTTGATAACAATCGGTCTTTTCCCAAATTGTAATTTCTATTGATAATTTTATACTATTATAAATTTCGTAATTAGAAGTGTCGTCATCTTTTACTAATATTAAATCCATTTCGTAAGTTGGATAATTCCACCAATTTGGACCTCTTACAGTACATTGATAGTACGCCCCGTCACTCATAAACCATAGTTCTTTCCATTTTATATAAATAAAAATTCGGTTTTCTTCCCCTATTTCTAATCCGTCTTTTATCCTTGCAGTCTCTATTAAACTAGAAGAATCCGCAGGTATTTTTGTTATTGGAGTTGTAAAATTATTATCCTCGTAAAACCCTTCGAACGTGTGTTTATAAACAGGCACCGGATTATTTAGTTTCTTTTCCGTTCCGTAGTTAAAAGATATACCCTCTATGTGGCTACCATTTAAGTAAACGTAAGTTATATTATATTCTTTTCCTACCCAATTTGCCGTTAATCTAACGTTAAAATCGTTTATTTCTCCACCGTATGCAACGTTAAATACAAAATAGGTGTCAAAATCATATTGCTTATTACCAAACTCCCATTTACCCTTGTAATAATGCATAAAACTCTCTGGCAATAATACCCTTTCTCCCTGTACTACTTCCATATCGTTTACTGCCGTACCACCTTTACTATCAAAAGTTAAAGTATATATTCTTTCAAACTGAGCAAAAAGCATAACGTCGTCTTTTAAAGTCCAATCTACGCTAGTAATATAGTTGCCGTTTTCCGTTTGCCAACCCATAAATCTATAACCCGCTTTAGTTGCAGGCTCAAAGGTAACCACCATAGGATAATAATCGTAAATAGTTGGGTTGTTTACACTATTAGTTCCTCCGTCTAACTCATAGGTCAAATTATACCCTAGCATTCTTGCGTATAACGTATCTCCACTATCAAAGTTTAAACTTATTATGTTGCCGTTTGCATCGGCTATTTGCTCTCCGTCCTCTTGCTCGGTATACCACCCTATAAACCTATATCCGTTATAATTTACTTTTGGCAATTTTGTGTTTGTTCCATTTTCAAAATATATAGTTCCACAATATGTATCGTCATCTTCTGGACAGAATAAATTTACGTATGTATCACTTGCAATTTCCCATTTGCTATAAATATTAAAATTACCCGTTTCCGTACCAGATAACCCTTCTCCCGCACTTATGGTACAAGCACTATCTAAATACCAGCCCATAAACACTTTGCTTGTGTTTGCAGGTATAGGATACTTTGTTGTGTCTCCCGTATTATACAATACGTATTCTTTATCGGTAAAACCAAAATTACAAACTAAACTTACGCGATAATCATATGTCTCTCTATCGGCATATAGGCTAATTTCGCTTGCTTTTTCCGTCCACACGTTACTGCCTAAATAGTTTATTCCCGTTAGGTCGGCATTGTCGTACCAACCCGAAGTTATCGTGTTAGTGCTATCATTTTTACCCAAGGTAAACACGCTACCATAATATGCCGTCAACGTGTTTATTAACGTTTCCCCATCGTATAGTTTTACCGTTGTAGTTATCGGCACGTATAGTCCACTTGCGGTTGG
>JAGAUH010000054.1 GCA_017620875.1 Clostridia bacterium | reverse complement strand
TCAATATCACGAAGCATATCCAAGTGCTAATATTTATTGGATTTCTTTAAGTTTAATCACTTGTAATTTAAATAGCATTGCTGCCGTAAAAGAAGTAAATGCCGCTATGGCTCAATATGCTTCTCAAACTAGTTATTTAAACTACATTAATACTGTAGACTATATGTTCCCAGACGGGCAACCAAATGGTGACTGGTTTAACGGAGATGGTTTACACTTTAATGCAGATGGATACGTTACTTGGTCATCTTTAATTTTACAAGGTTTAGGATATCCAAGAAAAGATATTGGTACTGCATTTGGTTCTGCTGGTAAATTAAATGGAGAAATTAACACTTATTATTCTCACAACAACTGGAAAGATAATAACGGCATAATTTCTAATAGTTTTGATATTCCAGTAAACAATACGGATATTTCTCTAGAAGGTGAAGCTACAACCGTAACTCCATTTACTGAACAAAGTTTATGGTTTAAAGATGTATATAGCGTAGATGCTTATGCAGAACTAGAAGTTACTGCTAATAAAGTAGCGTTTAACGATCCTTATCCTAAGTTTGGTTTAGCACTAAAAGGATTAAAAACTCACGTATTCCTATTTGTTGATGCTCTAAACGGCTTAAACGGAACAGGTGTAAGTTTTACAGAAAGAAAACTTAAAGTAAATGATGGTGGAGTTTCTACCGCTATAGATTGGGATTGGTCAATCCAAAAATGGGGTAGTTTACCTTCTGGCGCAACTTATACAGGTGGTAACTATATTAAATTAGGTTTATTAAGAACGGGTACAGAAATGTATTTCTTAGTAAACGACCAAATCGTATTAGATATTTCTAATAGAGAATTTACTTCAGATGCAATGACTATTGGTTTCACCACTTTTGCTACCGAGGTTTCAATTAAAAACTATAGTGTAACTACTAATGTAGCGTCAAAACTATCTTCTTTAAATATTAAGAAAGGTGGTTCTGCATACTTTACTGGTAATAAAGATACCTTAGACGTAACAACTGGTCCAGACGTATTAAATCTAGTAGAAAACTTTACTGGTACTAACTTCCATTACGAAGCAACTATTAAAGCAAACTCTGTAATAAATTCTGATAAATATCCAAAATTTGGTATTGTATTACAATCTGCTAGTGGTTCTCAATTATTCTTCTACGTAGATGCTGTTTCTGTATCTAAAGATGGTAACAACAACGACGTGTTTGATTCGACCAAGTTTGGTAGTGTTAAAAACGTAGGATTTGTTCATAAAGCAGCAGGTGCTGCAGATTGGACTTGGGCAGTTATTAATTTAACTTACATTCCTACCATTTCTTATGGTAATGGCTCAGAAATTACTATGGGTATTTACAAACAAGGCTCAAGAATCGTTGGTTTAATTAATGGTGTTGCCGTACTAGACGTTTCTAGATATAGTGATATGGCAGGAGCTGTTGGCGTTGGATATTTAGGATTTAATATAGATGCTGACGTAAGAGAGTCTAAACTTGCTACTTCTGCAACCATGTTGGGTATAATTAGTAAAAACTACGGTATTACAAACGATTTAACTATCGATGGTGATTTGTCAGATTGGTCTGCAACACAAAAGGCTAGCCCATATTCTGCAACTGCAACAGACAATTCTGGTAGAGGATTTACAGTTTATGCGTTTATGGGTACTAACGGTATATACGTTGGTTACGAAATTAAACATAATAATTTTGTAAATAACCTAAACGAATGGTGGTTAAGCACAAATGCAGAAATGTTTGTTGGTCAAGGTAAAATCCAAGAGTACACTTCTGCAAATGGAGCAAGTTTAAACGTTATTTCTTCTGCAATTAAATCATCTACAACTGGATCACTTAAAACTACGGTTGTTGAGTTAGTGTTAAGTTATGGTTCTGGTGGATATGCTGGTACAGAAAATTCTGTTTTAGTTGGTTTTGCTTGTAAAACTGGTGGAGAAACTGCTCCAGGTATGACAGAAGGTAACGAGGGCGATTGGTGGTGTGGTCCTAAACATGCTACAAATGGTCAAAGTACAGTTGCTAAGAGTGGTGGAATATCCTAACTAGCAATATATAAAAAAATTACGGTTGTCAAAAATTTGACAACCGTTTTTTTTATTATAGTATTTAATTCTAGTAATAAAATATTTTCTGAATATTAAAAAAAGTTAAGATAATTCTTAACTTTTTTTAAAATAAAATATTATTTGTAAAAATTATTCTTCCATTTCGTAATAATAGTCAGAACTTTGTGTTGGCGGTAATCTGTTTCCTTTATCACAAGAAATAACGTCTAAACAATTACCTTTTTCGTCAACAATTTTATATCTTCCGCT
>JAGAUH010000053.1 GCA_017620875.1 Clostridia bacterium | reverse complement strand
GTGAAAAATTTTCAAAAAAGTGCTGGACTTTCCGCAAGATTTTTGGTATGTTGTGGTTGAGTCCTATTCGGTTGAATTTTCAAGAGCGACACCTCGCTCGAAAGGAGAAATTAGGATTATGAAAACAACCGAAATGAATAAAAACTTAATAACTGCTCTTTACTGTCGTTTGTCTCAAGAGGATGAACAGCAAGGCGAATCCAATAGCATTACCAATCAAAAATTAATATTGCAGAAATACGCCGAAGAACACCGCTTTCCAAACATCCGCTTTTATATTGACGATGGATATTCGGGTGCGAACTTCAACCGCCCGGATTTCAAAAGACTCATGACTGACGTGGAAAGCGGAAAGGTTGGAATCGTTATCGTGAAAGACCAATCCCGACTCGGCAGAGATTACTTGCAAACGGGAATGCTGATGGAGATAACCTTCCCACAATACGATGTGCGTTTTATAGCCGTAAACGATGGCGTGGACAGCATCAACGGCGTTAGCGATTTTTCAGGAATCAAGAATTACTTCAACGATTTCTATGCCCGTGACACGAGCCGAAAAATACGAGCCGTGCAACGCGCCAAGGGAGAGCGTGGTGAGAGAGTCAGCACTGCAACGCCATACGGCTATATGCGGAATCCTGAAAACAAAAAGGAGCTGATCCCCGATCCCGAAACGGCTCCCATCGTTAAACGGATATTCGAAATGTACGCAAGCGGAATTGGCATTGTGAAAATATGCGATATCCTTTCTGCAGAAAAAGTGATTGCTCCGAGTGTGTATATTTTCCAACGGACAGGTGGTAAAATCGGTAATCCCGATCTCACAAGACCTTATCATTGGGCACAGAATACGGTGCGGAAGATCCTATCCAACCAAGAATATGTGGGCGATACTGTGAATTTTAAGACTTACAGCAAATCTAACAAGCTGAAGAAAAGGTTGAAGAATTCGCCCGAAAACATCCTTGTGTTCAAGGATACGCACGAAGCCATCGTTGACAGAAAGACCTTCGAGTTAGTTCAACGGCACTTCGCAGGTCGGAAACGCCCCGATAAGCAAGGCGAGATGGACAAGTATGCAGGATATCTCTTCTGCGGTGAATGCGGAAAGCGATTGTACCTCCACAGAGCCAAGACACTCGATCCATCGAAAAACAACTTCATGTGCGGTGGCTACCAAACTCGCTCAACCGATTGCACCTCGCATTATATTCGAGAAAGTGTGCTTGATGAAATCGTGTTGCGTAATCTCCGTCAGGTAACCGAGTTCGCAAGAGAATGTGCCGAAGAATTCTATGCAATGGCAACCGCCAACGGCGAAGCTGAAGCCGAGAGATTTTACAAGGCGGCAGAAAGAGAAAAACAGCAGCTTGAAAAGCGTATCAAGGAGCTTGACAATATCATCCGATGCTTATACGAGGATAGAGTCTGCGGAAGAATCACTCCCGAACGCTACGATACGATGGCAAGCGGATACGAGCAAGAGCAGACAGCACTAAAAGAAAAGCTGATAGCCGTGAATGATGGTATCAGCAGAATGGATATGCGAGATAGTTGTATCAGGGAATTCATCGCAAAGGCAAAGCAGTATATCGAGATGCCTGCTCTGACACCTGAACTGCTCCGAGTCTTCATCCGAAAGATTGAGGTCTTCGAAAAATTGGAGAAATACTCCCGTACCGCAGGCAACCTCATCAATATCCACTACGCATTCCAACTCCCCGAACAGGACGGAATGCCTGTGCTTGAAATGCTACTTCCAAGCAATATGAGAGAAACTGCCTAAAAAAGCAGTACACGGAAGGCAAATTGCCTTCCGTGTACATACCGCCCCGAATTCTCCGTTAAGAACACAACGGATTTCCGTGGGAAGTATTTTTATAATTTAAACGACTATTATAATATCTTAACCGATATCGCCCGTTATTTTATATTCTTCTAGATATTTTGTAAACTTAGCCTTAAAGTTTTCTTCTAACTTAACGTTTTATAAAAACTCGTGAGAGTTTACCCTAGAACGATAGTTATCTATAATACCTATACCAATGTTACTACAATGGTCGGAAACACGCTCTAAACTAGTTAATAAGTCTACCCAAACAAAGCCGACTTCGATAGAACATTTTTGTTGTTGCATACGAACCACGTGTCTTGCGCGCATTTGCTCTTTTAATCTATCAATAACTTCTTCTAGCGGTTCGATATCTTCTGCTAAAGCAAGGTCGTTGTTAGTAAAGGCTTGCATAGTCATATCTAAAATGGTCTTTAACGCCCTTGTAATAACTTTTAATTCTTCTTTCGCGCTAGCGCTAAACGCCAAGTCTTTTTCTTTTAATTCTTCTGCGGCTTCTAAAACGTTTAACGCGTGGTCACCCATACGCTCAAAGTCGTTTATTGCCCTTAGTAGTTTAGTAACTTCTAAACTTTCTTGTTCGCCGATTTGCGTACTAGATAGTTTAACTAAATATTTACCTAAAATATCTTCGTACATGTCGGTTTTATCTTCGTCTTTTTTAATTTGTTTTGCCAAATCCGCGTCGTATTCTTCTAATAAAGATAAACTCTTTTTAAGTGTTTCTGCCGCTAAGTTACCAAGTTCTATTGCAAGCACTTTGCATCTTTCTAAAGCAACGGCGGGCATAATCATAAGTTTTTCGTCTAAAAGAACGTTTTCTTGTGGTTCTTCGTCTTTATCTTTAATTAATAAGCGAACGATTTTTTCTATTACACCACATAATGGGAATAAAATTACAGAGTTTATAACGTTAAACGAAGTGTGGCAAATTGCAATTTGCACTTTGGTTGGGTTGGCATTTAAAAAGTCTACCATTTTTCCTTTTGCCGTTATGGTTATTATAAAGAAGATAACAACGCCTATTACCGCGCCAAAAGACTTCATGATAAGGTGAGCAACCGCCGCTCTTTTTGCATTTTTATTTGCACCAACGCAAGCAATTAACGCCGTTATCGTAGTACCAATGTTTAAACCGAATATAATTGGTATTGCTTGTTTAAAGGTTATTAAACCTTGTGCCGATAAATCTTGTAAAATAACGGAACTAGCAGAACTAGATTGTAATATTGCAGTAAATATTGTACCAACGCCAAAACTTAAGAAAGGATTTTGGAAACTTTGGAACATTTTTTCTACAAAACCACCGGGTTGTTTTAAATCGGATACGGCGCCACTCATAACTTCTAGTCCCGTCATAAGAACTGCAAAGCCTAATAAAATAAAGCCGATATCTTTGTTTTTATCACCTTTTAAGAACATTATACAAATGGTTCCGCCAAGCGCCATAATAACCGTTAAAATTTCTACCGTAGGGATACTAGTTATCCAAGCGGTAATAGTTGTACCAACGGCGCTACCTAATATAACGAATAACGCTTGAGTTAAACCCATTGCGCCAATGTTTACAAAGCCTACAACCATAACGGTAGTAGCCGAACTACTTTGTATTACGCACGTAACTAAAAACCCCGTTAAAAAGCCTAAAAACTTGTTAGAAGTAAGTCTGCCCAAAACAGATTTTAAGGCGTTGCCCGCTCTACGCTCTAACCCGTCGCCCATAACTTTCATACCAAATAAAAATACGCATACACCGGTTAATAAAGTAAATACTATCATTACCATATCCCACGTAGAAAGATTAGTAGCGCTTGTTAAAAACATATTGCCTACCGAATTAAAATTCATAAATTTCTCCTAAACGTAAAATTTCTGTTTATATTCTCTTGTAAAAAATTGTTATATATAATATAACAACAATTATATTTTACCAAAAACAACACTACTAAGTAAAATATTTTTTACAATATTTTTACAAAAACTTTAAATTTATGCATTTTTTATAGGTAATTTTATCGTAAAAGTAGTACCTTTACCCACTTGGCTTTTAACCCCTATCTCTCCACTGTGCAATTTTATTGCGTGTTTTACTATGCTAAGCCCTAGTCCCGTACCGCCAACTTCTTTAGAGTGAGATTTATCTACCCTATAAAATCTTTCGAAAATACGACTTTGGTGTTCGTGTGGGATACCAATACCCGTATCTTTTATAACTATTTCTGCCCTGTTATCTTTTTTCTTTAAAGAAATTTTTACGCTTCCACCACTTTTGTTATATTTTATTGCGTTTTCGCAAAGGTTGTATATAACCGCGGATATTAAACGTTTAATACACCTAACTATAAGACTCTCGCCAACCACTTCTAGTTTAATATTTTTTTTGTCGGCTTCAAATTTTAGTTGATTTATCGTTGAAGACGCTATTTCTAATAGGTCGATATCTTCTCTAATAGTATTTTCGGCGTTTTCGTCTAAACTGCTTAGTTTTAAAATATCTTCTACAAGCCTCATCATACGCTTGGTTTCTTGATATATTTGGTTTGTAAATTGCGGAGCGTCTTCTTGCTTAACCATACCGCTACAAAGTAGTTCCGCCGCGCCTGATATAGAGTGTAGCGGTGTTTTTAATTCGTGAGAGACGTTTGCCGTAAACTCTCGCCTAAGTGCTTCTAACTTGCCTTGGTCGGTTACGTCTAAAATAAGTAACACGTAACCTTTTATTTCGCCGTAGGTTTTGCTTGGGTGCAAACTAAACCTATAAGAAACGTTTTCTTCTTCTACGATTCGTTCGGCAACCTGCCCAAAACTAGCGCTTTTTAATAAAGAAGTTATGGTTTTATTATATTTGGTAATAGAATAATGTTGCCCCTTTACCATTGCAAAATCCATACCAATTAAACTTTCGGCATAGCCGTTTATAAGGGTTATTTTTCCTTGGTTATCGAGTATAATTAACCCTTGGTTCATACTAGCGGATATGGTTTTTAACTCGTCTATGCTACGCTGAGTTTCTGCCTCGGCAGATTTTAGTTGAAGATAGGTAGAGTTTATTTTAGACACGTAGGAATTTAATTCTTCGTATTCAGACTTTTCTTGTAAACCCTCTATTTTTGTTTTAAAAGGTTTAAAAAGCCTATCGCATAAATGCAAATAAAAAACGCCAAAACCTAATATTAAAACTCCGTAAATAATTAAAAAAGGGAAGGTTTCTCCCAAAAAATTAATAAAAGAATAACCTGCCCCAATTTGCCCTTTTCTATGTATAAAATAAGCCGTTCCACAAGAGAAAAAAGCCACCGATAAGGCGATTATCACGGAAATTATTAGTATTTTATATACTTTTTTTCTCATTAATTTTTCTCCATTTTATAGCCTATGCCACGCACGGTTTGTATATATTCTCCGCACTTGCCAATTTTCGTTCTTAAAGTGCCGATATGCACGTCTACCGTTCTCGTTTCGCCAAAAAAATCCACACCCCAAATGTAAGATAATATTTTATCTCTAGAAAATGCTTGACCAATATTTTCCATAAAAAGCCTAAGTATTTCGTATTCTTTTAAGGTTAGTTCTACAATTTTTCCGCAAGCGGTAACTTCGTGCCTTTCGTCGTTTAAAGTAAGGTCGTTATAGCAAAGTATACTAGTGCTAGATTTTTTAGTTCTTCTTAAAACGGCTTTTACCCTAGAAACCATTTCCATCATACCAAAAGGTTTGCACAAATAGTCGTCCGCGCCGCTATCTAGTCCGATAACCCTATCGTATTCTTCGCCCTTTGCAGTTGCAATTATCACGGGGATATTTTCGGTAGACGGTTTTTGTTTTAATTTGTTTAAAATGGTTAGTCCGTCGTCCCCACCGGGCAACATTAAATCTAGCAAAATTAGGTCCGGCAATTCGTTTTGCATTTCTTGCCAAAAGGCGTTGCTATCCGAAAACCCTTTTGCTTGTAACCCCGCCGAATTTAAGGTGTAAAGCATCATATTTCTTATGCCTGCATCATCTTCTACACAATAAATCATATAAACTCCTTAATTAGTATCTACTTTTTAATTATACCATACTCACGCTTATTAAACAATAAAATTTTTGTAAAATTTATACTAAAGCCACCTACCGAAGGCAAGTGGCTAAAACGTTATTAATTTGTTTTTACCCACCCCAAAAACACACGAGCAAAATTGGATAGTTGTAAAAACAAAAAGACACTAATAAAACACTAGCGTCTTTATCAAATTTTAAAATGAGAAATTTTAAATTTTCTAGTTATTAAACTAACCTAAATAATGAAAGGTTTTAAACTTTCTATAAACGATATAGAGTTCCCGAAAAAGTTTTACATAATAAAAGTTTTTTGGGATAAATTTAGGGTTCCCAAATAAAATTTTTACAACCACTTGTAAAAAATTTTTTGGGATTTTAAAAAGTCGACTGCTAGGTCTTGTAATTTTACTTTGTTAAATTACTGACTTTTAGTCGTACTTTGACGCACTAGG
>JAGAUH010000052.1 GCA_017620875.1 Clostridia bacterium | reverse complement strand
AGTAAAGTAAACTCTACGATAGAGAGTATATCTAGCAAATGGGTTGGAGTTTACGAGCCTTGCTTTGGCGAAATAGACGGAAAACTAACCGTTATGTATGCAGACGATTTTTCTAGCAAAATTAAACAAGGAACTAACGACCACGGCTCTCAACTAATTCAATCTTGCACTTGGGATCCTGTAACCAGCACTTGGTCTAGCCCTAATACTTGCTTAGACGGAACCGTTAAAAAGAGCGTAAACGGCTATAACGTAATCTCTAGAGACGGCATGCCTGTATTTGACGAACTAAGCGACGGAACGGTTGTTCTAGTAACGGAAGGTACTTATATGAACGCCGTAGGTCATCCGTTTATAATTTGCCTATCTTACTCTAAAGACCACGGCAAAACCTTCTCTACTCCAAAAGCGATATTTATCCCTCGTAAAGACGGAGCAAAAGGCGCTGCCCCTTATATTTGCGTAACCGACGACGATAGACTTATAGTATCATATCAAACCGACGAAGATACCGACCAACCTGGCTACGACGATCCTTCCACTCCAAACCTTAACGAAGCGGACGCATATTCTATTATGAAAGTTATAATTTCAGACGGCACTGCAGTAGATAAAATAACCGGACCAGAAAACTTTTTAGATTCTTCTATAGTGTTTGGTACACCTAGGGGATACGGTTCTTCTTGGAACGGAATGATGATTTCTAATACGGGAAACGATGATTATTCTGACGATATTATCTACTGTCTAACCGGAACGGATTGGAATATGAATGGTGGATACGGCATAAAAATGCAATCTTCTAAAGTGCCAGAACCTACCGATTGGTTACATTACCCATCTTGCGCAAGCACCGTTACTACAAGAAACGGAACTGCTACTATAAGCGGAAATAGCATAACCACAACCGCAGCAAACACTTTAATAACACATAATACAACTCTTTACAACGGAACTATTAGCGTAGACTTTGTACCTGCACTAGCACAAGACGTTGCGCTTATATTTAGAGCAAACCCTGCTTCTTCTACGGCTAAATTCTGGGAAACGGGCGTAAGTTATTATCTATTTATGGTAAACGCCGCAGGCGAAGTATTTATTGCGCAAATAAACAACGGTTGGAAAGAAATTATTACTAGCCAACGTATCCGCAACACTTACGATCCAACAAAAGGCTACTCGCTAAAAGTAGAACTAAATAACGACGTAATAACTTGCTATCTAGACGGCGAAGTTATACTAAGTTTAAAAGACGAAAACGCATTGTCGGGCACCACCGTAGGTATAAGAGCCGCAAAAAGTGGCGCTATATTCTACAACTTAACGGCAAAACCAAACGACTAATAATTACCTTTTAAACAACTTAATAAATTATCCCACACTTCTAGTGTGGGATTTTATTTTGGGTGTAAAGTTGTATAAAACAAAAGTTTTAATAAGCGTTACTAAACAAACGTTTATTTTTTTAAATTTAAAATATCATCTGCAGAGCAATCTAACACTTCGCATAATTTGGCAAAGGTTGCAAGCGTTGGTTGTGCCCTACCCGAAAGGTACTGCGATATCGTTGCTCTTGATACACCGACAGCCTTGGCTATTTCACTTTTCTTTAAGCCCGATTGTTCTATTTCTTTTTTTATGTTTTCATATATAATTAAATCTAAATTTTTATCCATATTATAATTATATTAGGTATTGCCTAACGTTTGCTTGACAATTAGGCAATGCCTAATTATAATATGTGTATTAAAATGGATTTAAATAAATTTTATGAAAATTTGTTGTATAATAGGTCATAGAAAATTTAAAAAGACTACCGAGTTAGAGTTAAAAATAAGAAAAACAATAATTAATTTAATCGAAAAAGAACAGGTATCCGAATTTTTATTTGGTAGTAAAAGCGAATTTACTGACTTTTGTTATAATATAATAACCGATATTTCTAATAGATATTCAAATATAAAGCGTATTTTTATTAGAGCCGAACACCCTATTATTAGCAACGAATATTGCAATTATCTTAAAACGTTTTATGATGATACTTATTTTTACAATAAACAATTAATATCTAATAAATATAGTTACGTTAAACGAAACCAATATATGATAGATAAAAGTGATATTTGTATATTTTATTATGATAAAAAATATAATCCTAAAACAAAAACTCAAAGTGGAACAAGCATTGCATACAAATACGCAACAAAAAAACTTAAACAAATTATAAATTTACATAAAGATTAAAGACTCTCACGGCTAACGCCTCAGAGTGACATAAAACAGTTAAAATTTTTTACAATTTACCTTAACTCAATTTGTCATTTAAAGCAAATTAGAGATACTCTTGGTCATTCTGAGCGAGTGCAACGAACGTGAGAATCTTTACTATATAACACTATCTATTTCTTATTCGTCATTTAGAGTTTACGGTAGTAAACGTGAGAATCTATTTAAAATTGTCTTTTGTAACAAAAAAAGACTCTCACGGCTAACGCCTCAGAGTGACAACGTAATGGCAAAATAACTTTTTTACTATTTACTTAAATCCATCTTGGTCATTCTGAGTTTGCGAAAACGCAAACATAAGAATCTGTTTAAACACAAACTTATACAATAAAAAAAGGACGTAAAAAAGGCACTAGAAAATCTAGTACTTTATTAGTTTAAATAATAAATTTAAATAATGATTGATTTAAAATGGCTAGACACTTAGGACTCCCGAAAAAGTTTTGTAAAACAAAAGTTTTTTGGGATAAATTTAGGGTTCCCAAACAAAATTTTTACAACCACTTGTAAAAAATTTTTTGGGATTTTAAAAAGCCGACTACTAGGTCTTGTAATTTTACTTTGTTAAATTACTGACTTTTAGTCGTGCTTTGACGCACTAGGCTCGCACAATTTTAAGATTAAATAGACTTTTTTGGTCACCAAAGTCAAGAATTTTGACAGTAAACATAGCATATAAAAAAGGCACTAGAAAAATCTAGTACCTTAATTTGGTTTAAATACGTGTGTTTAAAATGGATAGAAACGAGTTATACGAGGCTCGCACAATTTTTAAGATTTGGTAGACCTTTTTGGTCACCAAAGTTTAAAAATTTTGCAGAAACAAAGTAGAACGAAGTTTATATACATTTTAAAATTTTACTCGCCCTTAAAAGGAAGCAACGCTACCATTCTTGCATTTTTAATAGCATTAGCAAGAATTCTTTGGTGAGCTGCGCAAACGCCAGTCATTCTTCTTGGTAACATTTTACCCTTTTCCGTTACAAACTTTCTTAATTTTGCAACGTCTTTATAATCTATTGCGCTTTTATCTTCTACGCAGAAAATACAAACTTTTTTTCTAATAGATTTTTTAACAGGTTTTCTAACTACTTTTTCTTCCATGATTATTCTCCTTGTTTAATTAAAATGGTAAATCGTCATCACTAGGAACGGTATCTAAAGTAGGACGGGCAGGTTGTTCGCCACCTTCTCCATTAGATTTAGTTGAAAGAAACTCTACTTCGCTTGCAACGATATCGGTATAGTTTCTCTTATTACCGTCTTTATCTTCGTAAGAACGATTTTGTAAACTACCGCAAACTGCAACCGTGCTACCTTTTTTAAGGAATTTGCCACAGTTTTCTGCAACTGCTCTCCAAACGGTGATATTAAAATAGTCTACTTCGTTATTGTAGGTTCTGTTAACCGCAATAGAAAGTCTGCAAACGGCAATACCGCTAGTTGTTTCTGATAGTTCTGGATCTCTTGTTAAGTTTCCTATAAGATATACCTTATTCATTTTCGTTCTCCTTAGTGCTTATAATTTTACTACTAATCTTCTAAGCATTTCTTCTGTGATGTTAGATACTCTTTCTAACTCAGCGATAACAGTTGGCTCTGCTGTAAAAGTCATTAAAACGTAATATCCCTCTGACTTGTAAGCGATTTCGTATGCGAGTTTTTTAACTCCCATCTTTTCAGTTTTTTCAACTGCGCCACCTGCGGTTTTAACAATGTTTTCGAATTTAGCAATAACTGCATCTCTACTCTCGTCTGTTAAATCGCTTTTAAGAATGTACATCATTTCGTACTTATTCATGGTTTACCTCCTGGTCTTTTTTGGCCTAATTTTTCTTTAGGCAAGGTTTATATTTTGCTAAAATATAGCAAGTTATTAAATTATATATATTTTTTTTTAGTTTGTCAATTGTTTTTTCTACTTTTTGCCCAAACGCCCGTTTGGGCAAAAATAGAATTAGTTATTATGGTAAAAGACTAAATAATTCGGTTAACACTTCGTTTACGGTCATTTCTCTCCAACCAGGAACGTAAGTGCTTAGTTTTGTTTGGTTAGGACCGTCGATATTAATTAAGCCGGCATCTACAAGCACTCCCACGTCGGTTAAGTTTACTTTAGACGTAATACTACTAGAGAAGTTTGCAATAGTAATATTTTTCAACTCGTCTTCCGTAAAGATTTTAAACACTCCCGTTAAGTTACCTTCGCCATCTCTTACTCCGTCTATTCGGCTAGCCTTTTCGAAATCGTAAATAGAAGTTTGTTTAACTTTTGTAGTACATGCTTGAGAGAAGTCTTTAATTAAAATATTGTCTAATTCTTCTTGAGTAAACAAGCTAAACACACCGTTGTTAGAAGGTGTAAAGAATTCGCCAACGGCAAGTTCGTCTTTAACCTTAGTAGTAATAGTGTCAACAAAATCGTTTTCTGCAAAGTCGGAAACTTTTAGGTCTGCAAATATAGTAATTAATGCAGATGCTACGGTTACTACGATTTCTCCGTCGGAATATGCTCTATGCCAAGTATCGTTTCTATTTACTAGATAATCCATACCGTCTATAGCACCAGAGCCACCGGTCTTTATAGTCCTATATAGGTCGCCAGAAACAAGTTCTACAGTACCAACCAAAGTTCCGTCTCTATCGTAAACTAAGCCTGCTTGTGTAACTTCGTAAGCCTCGCCTGCGATAATATCGTTATCGTCTACCCAAACGCCCGTTCTTTGTGTTAAGTTGTATCTTACACCACCAATTTCGTAATAGTAAGTACCATCGTTTAAAACGGTAATTGGCGTATTTACGTCGTCCTTTCTTAAATAGAAGTTATAACTTGCACCATCTATAGAAGTTGGGAATACGTAATTTCCTAAACTATCTACAAAGATATCTTTTTGGGTATATTCCATAATTTCGCCAACTTTTAACGAATTGAACTTTTCTTCTAGTTCGCCAAGTTTAGTGTCGGCAAATAGTTTTAAAATACCAATTTTATCTGCATCGGCAAACACGTCTCTAACGGTTAATTCTTGAATTTCGGCAGCAAAGTCTATCGTGCCATCAAAAATTCTACCTAAAACGATATTGCTTATTACTGCATCTATTCCCGTTAATTCTTGAGTTAATTCTTTATCTCTATACCACTTGTAAGTAGCGTCTTTTCTGTAAGATAGGCTACCTGCAGGGGCAATTTCGTCGCCTTTATATCTACTCATTATATCGCCTAGATAATATTCGCCAAGCATTTTTTCGATATTAAAGCCTTGCATAATTTCTTTTAACTGAATATCTGCAATTTTTTGAACTACGAAGTTTTGACTAAATCTCTTAAAGTCGCCACTTTCTTCTGCCCAATAAATAGTTCCGTGGTAAATTTTAAAGTATTGAGTTTCCCCGTTTATAATAACCTTATAATTATCTGTTAAAGGCATATATTCGCAAGGGTAAACAACGCCACTTTCGTTATCGGCAACGGTGTAGACTCCGTTTTCGTCTTTAGCAACGTCTACGTTAAATTGATGCTCGAACAGTTTCGTTTCGTACCAAATACTCTTTTTAATTTCTAATGGGTAATCCCAACCGTCTTTAGTGTAGTAATATTCGGCATTTAACATATGTATTTCGTAAGGGAATTTAACTTCGTTTCCGTCGGCATCTAAAGTATAAGTTCTTTCTGCATCAACGTAAATAATAGGATCAGAACCAAATTGTAATTCCATATACCTAGTCAACGCCATAGTATTTCCTAAGAATAAGTCTTCTATTAAAGTCATGTAGTTAAAGTTGTGTGTCAACTTATAAACTGATAACGTTAAGGCTCTCTTATATAAAATACTCATTAAGTCAAAGTCTAGTGGAACTACTTCGTCTTCGTCGTACCAGCAATCTGCAGTTTCGTCGTAGTGGAATAATCCTTTATGGAAGAAGTCTCCTACGTAGATAGTGCCTAACCAATCGTTAGTAACGTATTCTGCAAAGTTGTTTACAAGTCTGCCAGGTTCCGTAACGTCTTTATAAGCGTTTGCCCCGTCTATAATTTGTTGTATAGATTTGTTAAATACTAAAGAGCATACTTTGTTAAACTCGTACTTAACGATATAAGCAGATTCTTCTTTACTATAAACTATTTCGGTTGTATATTTTAGTTTGTTAAATATTAGTTTAACGGCGCTAGCAATATAGTCACCAATTAGTAAATTAAAGAATTTATCTTTAAAGTATTGCGCGTTTTTAACGTTTTTAATTATTTCTAATAGGCTAATATTGTAAATGGTGTCGGCAAGGTTTGCCCACTCTCCGTTATTTACGTATACGCCAGCATCTTTTGTAGCCTTAATTTTAGCGCCTGCAAGTTTAACTTCTACGATATCGCAAATTAAATCACCTATTAAAATATTATCCACAAAGTTTTCGCTAGCAACTTTAAAGCCGTTCGTCTTTGCATCTAAAAAATAATCGTATGGCACTTTATCGTATAATACTTTTAGTGCGTTAAAGGTTACGTATCCGTTAGCATCTGTATAAACGCCTTTTTCTTCGTTATACTCGTGCTTAAATACTTGAGATAAATAGTATCCGATAGTAGTATCTTCTCCGTAAATATCCCCGTATAAAGTATGATATTCAAACTTTTTGTTCTTGATAGATTTTACGGTAAACTCTATTAGATAAATAATTCTTACGTCGTAAGTTGCATCTATAAATCTAAATACAGGTTTAGTAACGTCGCCTTCTTTATACCAATCGCCATCTTCTAGTCTTTGTACTTTTAAGGCGTCTTGTACGAAGTGTCCAACCCTTAAGTCGTCGTACATACCTTTTAAGTAATCTAACCTAGAATTGTAACCATAATAAGCGTAATTGCCGTCTACCAACGCATCTACAAACTCGTATAGAGATTTGTTTAAAGTGTAGTCGGTTAGCGGAGCAAACTTAAATCCTAAGTCTCCAACAACGTCGCCAATGGTTTCGGCATCCGGCATATACTCGCTTAGTAGCGGAGCAATTGGCTCGCCCATAATTAAGTAGTACGCAAGTCCTATAATTATAATAGGTTTAATGCCGTATACTGTTGATAAAGTAGAACTAATACTACCGTCTACCTTATACCACTTGCCGTCTGCATCTTTATCTAAGTTTTGTGCAATTTGTACAAAGTGTCCAATTTCTACCGTACCAAAGATATACATTAAGTAATCTAATTCGGATGGATAAGTTCCGCTTGGTAATTCTTCGGTAAAGGCTTTTTCTAATAAAACCCTAATTGCTTCGTAAGAGTTAATTTTGTAAACTGACTCTACTAACGCTTTGTTAGAATTAGGGAATATATCTAACATATAATCGCCTAGAGTTCTTTCTTTAGGGAAGATAGTTAGGCTTATATCAGAAATTTCGCCCTTTCCACTAACCTTATTTATAATAGACTCGGTAACGCCCCAAATACTTACGTTATATAAGTCAGATTGGATAAGTTTTAAAGCGCTACCATCTTTAGCCCATAGGCTAGAAGAATCTATATACAACTTATTATCGAAAATTTGTACGATATGTCCTACTTGAATAGCCTTGATAAAGCTTAATAAATAATCTTTTTTGCTCTCGTAAGTACCAAGGTTGTTATCTGCAAGAACGTTTACAAATTCGTAGAAGTTTAGCGAATATACGCTATCTTTTAGTATTAGTAAATCTTTCTTGATAAACTCGCCTAAATAATCGCCTAAAATTCTCGTGTCGTCGTTACTAGTAATTTCTTTAGCGATATCCGCAAATACTACTCCGTCTTTTTTACTTACTGCTTTAATAGTAGTATTTACTAATCCCCAAATGCTAGTTCCGTATAAGTCAACGAGTATTAGTTTTAATTCTTTAGCAGTATCGGTATATCCCCAAACGCCCGTAACTTCGTCTTTAGTATAGGTTTCGCCGGTGAATATTTGAACTATATGTCCTACGTCTACCCCATCTAAAATAGATTGTAAATATTCTTCTTTACTATCGTATGAGCCAAGGTATCCGTCAACTATAATCTCTACAAATTCGTATAGGTTAATAGTGTAAATACTTGCATCTAGTATAGGCAATTGCTTTTTAGCAAACGGTTTAACCCAATCTGCAACGGTTCTAGAACTATCTTCGCTAACAAGTCTTAAAACGATATCGGCAAAAATTGTTCCGTCCTTTTTAGTTATTGCCTTAATAGTGGTATCTACTAGTCCCCAAACGCTTGTTCCGTATAGGTCAACAAATAATTGTTTTAACTCTTTAGAAGTGTCGGTATATCCCCAAACACCACTTGCATCTTGAGTATATTCGTCTTTAATTAATAATACGATATGACCTACTTCTATCTTTTCGATTATGCTTGTTAAGTAGTCTACCTTGCTCTCGTAAGTACCAAGGTTGTTATCTACTAAAACGTTTACCATTTCGTATAAGTTAATATTATATAAACTTATATTTAATAGTTCTATATCCTTATTAATAAATGGTTTTAACCAGTCGCCTAAAGTTCTCGTAGTGTCGTCGCTAGTAATTTCTTTTACGATATCTGCAAATACTACTCCGTCCTTTTTATTTATTGCCTTAATAGTAGTTTCTACTAAGTTCCAAATGCTTACGCCGTAAACGTCTTTTAGTACAAGTTGCAACTCTTTATTACCGTCGGTATATGCCCAACCGCAAACGTCATCTCTACTTAAAGTGTCGCCCGTTGCTATTTGAATAATATGACCAACTTCTACCTTAGCAAATATACTAGATAAATAATCTAATCTATCGGTATAAGTTCCGGTAATTTGTACGCTTACGTCGTTTTCTGCAAGGATTGCAACTGCTTCGTATAGGTTAATTGCAAAAATAGTATCGTTTAAAATTTGGATATCTATATCGGCAAAGTCTAATACGTACTCGCCTAAAGTCCTCTCTTCCGAACAAATTAGTTTAACAAGTTGGCTTGCCTTAAATCCGTTATTTATACTATCCATAACGAACTCGTATACGCTATAAAGATTTATACCGTATAAGTCTTTAAATAAACGTTGTAAATTGCCGTTTTGGTTATCCCACTCTTTGTCGCTTGCCATTAAGGTTGCGCCAGTAAGCACTACCGAATTGTCTATATAAACAAGGTCAAGCGCTTCTTGTAAGAAGTGTCCAACTTCTACGTCGCCAACTAAATATTTAATATATTCTTTTAACTCCGTATAAGTACCCGTTTTGTTGGTATCAAAGTTTTTATCAACTATAATTGCAACAAACTCGTATAAGTTAATTCTGTTTGCACTAACGTCTAGCACCTTTGGATAGTTTGTAGTAAAGTCTTTTACGTAGTCGCCTACTAATCTATCTTCGCCAAACACTCTAGCCGCAACAGGCGCATATTTACCCGTATTTACTGCGTCTATTACGTCCATTACTAATCCGTATAGTTTTACGTTTAGTAAATCTACTAAAATTAGTTTTAATCCGTCTGCGCTAGACCAAGTAGTTCCGTCGTAACTGATATCCATAAATATTTCTGCAATATGTCCTGCAGTTACGTCGCCTAGCATAAATTCTAGGTATTCTTCTACTTTTGTATAAGT